>JACQVO010000255.1 GCA_016209725.1 Candidatus Methylomirabilota bacterium
CGATCCCCCATCCGCCGCCCCACCCCAGGATCTCAGCGGACCCCGGCCACTCGAGGAAGCGCGATCGCGCATCCTCGTCGTGGATGACGACGCCCTGATCCGCGGGCTCCTGGAGGACGAGCTGGTAGGCCAGGGATACGAAGTCAGCACCGCCCGCGACGGCGAGGAGGCCCTGGAGAAGGTGGCGACGGAATCCCCGGACCTGATCCTGCTGGACGTCATGATGCCCAAGCTGGACGGGTACGAGGTCTGCCGCCGTTTGAAGTCCGACGACCGGACGATCCTGATCCCGGTCGTCATGCTGACGGCCATGACCGCGACCCACGAGCGGATCACGGGCATCGAGGCCGGGGCCGACGACTTCCTGAGCAAGCCCCACAACCGGGCCGAGCTCTTGACCCGTGTGCGCTCTCTCCTGAAGCTCAAACGGCATACCGACGAGCTGGAGCATGCCGAATCCGTGCTCTTCATGCTGGCCCTGAGTGTGGAGGCGAAGGACCCCTACACCAACAACCACTGCGACCGCCTGGCGCACCACGCCCTGGCCCTGGGGAGGACAGTGGGCCTGCCCCCGGAGCAGGTCAAGGCGCTGAACCGCGGCGCCATCCTGCACGATCTGGGCAAGATCGGCGTTCCGGATGCCGTCCTCTTGAAGCCGGGGCCCCTGACCGAGGCCGAGCGCGCCGTGGTCAGGCAGCACCCGATCATCGGGGAGCGGATCTGCAGCCCCCTGAAGTCCCTGCGCCTGGTGCTCCCCATCATCCGTCACCATCACGAGCACTGGGATGGGACCGGCTACCCCGACGGGCTGGCGGGCGAGGCGATCCCCCTGACCGCGCGCATCCTGCAGTGCGTGGACATCTTCGACGCCCTCACCAGCCAACGGCCGTACAAGCCGGCCTACAACCGGGACCAGGCGTGGGCCATCATGCGGGAGGAGACGGCCAGGGGCTGGTGGGACCCCCACCTCGTGGAGACCTTCATCGCCCTCACCGCCACCGGTCCCGCCACATCGTGAACTGATGGTGCAGGACCCACGGGCGCTGGCGGCCACGCCAGCCCCCCCGGCGCACATCCTGGTGGTGGACGATCAGCTCGAGAGCCGGGAGCTGCTCCACGCGCACCTGACGAACGCCGGCTATGAGGTCTTCACCGCGCAGGATGGGTTCGAGGCGCTGGCCGCCGTGGCGGCCCAGCCCCCCGACCTCATCCTCCTCGACGTCATGATGCCCGGCCTCGACGGGTACGAGGTGTGCCGGCGCCTCAAGTCGGACGAGGAGACCGCCTTCATCCCCGTCGTCATGCTGACCGCGCTCTCCGACTTTGAAAATCGCCTCCGGGGGATCGAGCTCGGCGCGGACGATTTTCTGGGCAAACCGTTCAACCGCCTGGAGCTGTTGACCCGGGTCCGATCCCTCCTCCGGGTCAAGGGGCTCCACGACCAGGTGGCCGCCCACAACCGCCTGCTGGAAGACAGGGTGGCCGAGCGGACCGCCGCCCTGGAGCACGCCCTGGCCGACCTGCGCGAGATGGACCGGCTCAAGTCGGAATTCCTGTCCAACATCTCCCACGAGCTGCGCACCCCCCTGACGCCCATCAAGGGATACCTGCCCGCCCTCCTCCGCGAGGAGTTCGGCAGCCTGACCACCGATCAGCGGCGTATACTCGGGGACATGGCCAGGAGCGTGGAGCGGCTGCATCGCCTGATCGAGGACCTGCTTGCCTTCATGCAATTGGAGAGCGGGCAGGCCGGCCTCCACCTGGGGGCCGTGGAGCTGGAGAAGATCCTCGAGGCCGCCCTGGCCAGGGCGGCCGCCACCGCCCGGGAGAAAGGCCTCACGCTGACGGTGGAGGCGCCTCCGCCTCTCCCGCCGGTATGGGCGGATGCCGCCGCCCTCGGTCGCGCCCTCGGGCATCTCGTCGAGAATGCGGTGAAGTTCACCCCCGCCGGCGGGCAGGTCACGGTGACGGCCCGCCTGCTGGATGGTGAGGGCAGAGGGGCAGAGACGCAGGGGAGCGGGGGAGCCGAAGGGCTCTCCCCCCTGCCCCCTGGCCCCCCTGCTCCCCAGCAGTTTGTGGAGATCACCGTGCGGGATACCGGCGTCGGCATCCCCGCCGGGGCCATCCCCAGGATCCTCGACCGCTTCTATCAGGTGGATTCCTCCACAACCCGCCGGCACGGAGGAACGGGTCTGGGCCTTGCCCTCGTGAAGCACATCCTGGACGCCCACGGCGCGCCCCTCGCGGTGGAGAGCGTCGAGGGCAGGGGCACGACCTTCACCGTCCGCCTCCCAGTTGCCGCCTGAGCCCCATTGTCGCTGAGTGCTGCCTTTCGAAATTGCGGTGACGCATGGTCCCTCGTTCGCCCTGAGCGTGTCGAAGGGCGAACGCCCCGCTCGTACCTGCCGTTCGCGGTTCGACAGGCTCACCACGAACGGTATGGTAGTACGAAGAATACGTCACCGTAATTACGACCAGGAATACTAACTCAGTTTCCAAGGATTTCCCCTTGGGGCGATCCGAGGCAGCGGGCCGTCCGGTGCCCCGCGCCCCTGCCGTCGTCCCGTCCGCCGAATCTCCTTCCGTTTGGCCGCCCAGAGGGTTATACTCCGCCCTCGTATGCTCTCGTCCCTGCCCCATCTCCCCAACCGTCCGTCCGCGATCACCGCACGTCTCGAGGCCTCAACCGTGAGGCGGAAGCGGCGCCTCGTCTGGCTGGTCGGACTCTCCCACGCCACCAACCATTTCGTCATGCTCATCTTCCCCGCCGTCCTCCTCCTCGTCCAGCAGGAGTTTGACCTGGGATACGCCGTCCTCGGATTCTTCGCCAACGTGGCCCTGCTCGCCTATGGGATGGGGGCGCTGCCGGCGGGAATCCTGGCCGATCGGCTGGGAGGCACCCGCATCCTGGCCGTCTGGCTCTTGGGGGGAAGCTTGGCCTGCATCGCCATCGGCATGTCCGCCGGGCCGGTCAACGTGGTCATCGGCCTCGCCGCCCTCGGACTCTTCGGCAGTCTCCATCATCCGGCCGGGTCCGGGATCCTGGTGGCGCTTCGGAACGTGGAGGGCGTGGATGTCGGTCGGGCATTCGGGTTGACCGGCGTGCTGGGAAACGTCGGTCTGGCGGCTTCTCCGGTCATCGCCGCCGTGGTCGCGGTGCGCTGGGGGTGGCGGGCCGCGTATCTGGTCGGC
>JACQVO010000256.1 GCA_016209725.1 Candidatus Methylomirabilota bacterium
CGTGGACGAGGCGTTCGCAGGGGTGGCAGCCGATTACGACCGGTTGGTCCGGTTGTTCTCTGGGGGACTGGACCGCCGCTGGCGGCAGCGGTGCATCGAAGCCTGCGGAGTCGCGCGGGGTGGCTGGGTTCTGGACTGCGCGACCGGCACGGGGGCGCTGGCCCTGGCGGCAGCCCAGCAAGCAGGCGCCACGGGGCGGGTGGTCGCCGTGGATACATGCGGACCGATGCTCGCGCAAGCCAGCAGGAAAGCTTTGGAGATCAACACACCTGTGGCGTGGGTCCAGGCGGATGTGGAACATCTGCCGCTTCGCTCCGACACAGTGTCCACCATCACGCTAGGCCTGGGGCTTCGTCACCTGGAGGTCAAGGCAGCCCTGGGAGAAATGAGCCGGGTTCTCGTCCCCGGCGGGCGGGTTGCCTTGTTGGATTTCTTGCAGCCTCCGCCTGGGGTCATCCCGAGGCTGGCCCTGGCGTACCTTCGGTTGCTTGTGCCGCCGCTGGCTGGGCTGGTTGCGTGGAGCCGGGCAGCCTGCACCTTGGCCGCGTATCTGCCGCGGACGATCGAGGCTGCTCCGTCAGTCCCCGACTTGGTGGAGGCCGTGGAGAGTGCCGGACTCCGTCTGGTCAGAATCGAATCGCTGTTCGCCCACGTGGTGTGGCTCGTGGTGGCGATGAAGCCGCTGCGCGGGTCCACGCATAGGGTGGCCGGATGATCCGATTGTTTAGTCGCTTCGGGCGAGGGCGGCCGGCCGTACCGGATGCCGCCGTGGGAGCAGAGGGGCCCGTGGGGCCTCAACAGCGATGGCGCCGGCACCTGACGGTGGACAATGCTTTCTTTTGCGATTGTTCTGGAAGCGGGCGGTTGTCGGGTTCTTTGTAGCTTCGGTGCTTACAGCCTGTGCCGGTGAGGTCTCGCAGTTTCAAGCCCGGATGGACGGGATGGTTGGCAGGACAACGAAGGATCAATTCTTGCAGGACTGGGGTCCGCCGGTATCCGGGGTGACGGAGGATCAGGCCGAGCTGTGGCTCTATCGGAAAGCGCTTCTCCAATTTGACCGCGAGGGAATTCTCCGCGGATGGCATCGCCATCAGGACTGAGGAGAGGGGGAGACTCGGGGATGAAAGAGACCAGGGTCACAGCAGACGAGGGCTGCCTCGGGGGTCGCGGGGAAGAGGACCGATCGAGGGTGTGTCCTGGGTACGGAACACATGGGAGCGGCTGGGGAGTTGCGCGTGACGGTGGCATTCGGCGCCTGGTCAACGCCGCGCATGGGAAGAGAGGACTCATGCACGGAGCGGGAAGCCTCGCATCCGCCTGGATGACTGTAGTTGTGATTGGCTTGGTCGCCACATTGACCGTTAGGACTGCGGGTGCGGAGGCGGCCACCCAGACTGAGGCTCTGTTGGAGGCGCTGGAACGCGGACCCGGGCCGAGTAGAGGCAGCCCGGACGCCCCGGTTACCATCGTGGAGTTCTCCGACTTCCAGTGTTCTTTCTGCAAGAGATTCTGGCGGGACAGCTTGCCCCGGATCGAGGAGAAGTACATCCGGACCGGCAGTGTCCGGTTCGTGTACCGCCACCTGGCGATCCTCGGGCCACCCTCGGTTCGGGCCGCCATCGCCGCGGAGTGTGCCCACGATCAAGGGAAATTCTGGCCGTACCACGACCGGCTGTTCGCCAGTGCTGGCCTGTTCGCTTTCAGCGAGAGCAACCTGAAGCGGTATGCGGAGGAGTTGGGGTTGGATAGGGCCAAGTTCGCCGCCTGCCTGGATGCCGCAGGCCCGCGGGAGAAGGTCGAGCGGGAGACGGTGGTCGGACGCGCGATCGGCATGACCGGGACACCGGGCTTCCTGATCAACGGAGGGCGACTGATCGGGGCCCAGCCCTACGAGGTCTTCGACGAGATCATCGAGGGGATGCTGAAGGGAGCGGGCACGAATCGCCCACAGTGAGGTCCGTTCCCGGCTCCGCCACGGAAATGGCGGTGGCGTCGGGGGACATTGATCGGCTTCAAAAGGAGGGTAGCGAGATGCGGCGGATGGGCTTGTCGGCGACCACGGGCCGGCAGATCTCCCTCGTGGTCCTCGGCGCAGTGATCGTCCTGCTGTTGGTCCTGGCCGTTCAGGGGGAGACTGCCGAGATCGGAACCCGGGTTCCCGCCACGGGCGGGGCCTACACCAACGTGACAGCGCCGGCGCTGAAAAAGATGCTGGAGAAGAAGGACTTCTTCTTCGTGAATGTCCACGTGCCCTACGAGGGGGAGATCGCCAAAACGGATGCCTTCATCCCCTTCGACCGGGTGGAGAAGCAGTTCCACCTGCTTCCGGCCAGGAAGGATGCGAAGATCGTGCTCTATTGCATGAGCGACCGGATGAGCAACATCGCGGCCGGGACTCTGGTGCGCCTCGGCCACACCAAGGTCTGGAACCTGGTGGGTGGGATGGTTGAGTGGGGGAAGCAAGGCTACCCCCTGATCAGCGGCTCGGGAAAATAGCGCTGCCTGCCGAAAGGTTCAATTTGAACGGAGATAATCATTGCGCACTTTCCTGGCCCCGCCCTTTCTGGTTGCACCAGAAGTGAACGAGGTTGTGTATGAACGTTCTCGTCCTAAACTGCGGGAGCGCGACAATCAAGTTTCAGATACTCGCGATCGAGGAGAGGACGGACCGGAAGCGCCGGGAATGCCGGCTTGCCCGCGGCATGATCGACCGGCTCGGGCCGGAAGCACTCGTTGTCTTCGAAGGTGCTGGGGGTGCGGCCGATCGTGGGGTGACGTCCGCCCCGGATCATCTGGCGGCGGTGGAACACATCCTCGGGTTGGTCTGCTCCCCCGCATCTGGCATCCCGGACATCACGAGGCCGGCCGACATCGGGGCGGTCGGCCACCGTGTGGTCCATGGCGGCTCCCGCTTCGCGCAGTCAACTCTCGTGGACGACGACGTGTTGGCCGCGCTCGAGGCCCTGGGCGAGTTGGCGCCCCTCCACAACCCGCCCGCCGTCAGCGGCATCAGGGCAAGCCGGGAGATTCTTGGGCCGAAGACACCCATGGTGGCCGTCTTTGACACCGCTTTCCACTACACCATCCCCGAGCACGCCCATAGCTACGCCATTCCCCACGACATGGCGCGGCGGTACGGCCTCCGCAAGTATGGTTTTCACGGGACCTCCCACCGCTACGTCACCGGTCGCTATGCCGAGATCAGCGGGATACCGGGTGATCAGGTGAACATCATCACGCTCCACCTGGGGAACGGCGCCTCCGCCACCGCCATCAAGGGGGGGAGATCCGTGGACACTTCGATGGGCTTCACGCCCCTTGAGGGCTTGGTGATGGGCACCCGGTCGGGGGACCTCGACCCCGCAATCCTGGAGGTATTGTCACAACGAGAAGGCCTGTCCGTGGAGCAGCTCCTCACCATGCTCAACACCGCATCCGGGCTCCTGGGA
>JACQVO010000257.1 GCA_016209725.1 Candidatus Methylomirabilota bacterium
GCCTGAGCGCGAGCGTGTGGATTCTTGTGTTCCTGCCCGGGCTCGCCGGGCTAGTCGCCCTGTCCCTCCGTTCAGCGATCCCGCGGGGAGGGAGAGCGGGCGCGTCAATGCCGGGGGGAGAGCAGGGGTCAAAATGATTTTTTCTGAGAAAAGTGTTGACAAGCCCGGAACGCTCGTTGTATATAGCTCAACGAATGGTGAACGCGAATGCTGACAATGCTTTTCTCATCTCACACCAGGGTGGCCCTCCTCCGTCTGTTCTTCACTCACCCCGAGAGCCGCTACTACGTCCGACAAATCGCTCGCGAGTTGCGCCGCGACATCTCCGGCATCAAACGCGAACTGGACAATCTCGAGAAGGCCGGCCTGTTGCTCAGCGAGAAGGTCGGGAATCTCCGCTACTACTCCGTGAACAAGACCGCCGCCATCTACTCCGAGGTCAAGAGCATCGTGGCCAAGACCGTCGGCGTGCAGGCCGAGATCTACGAGGCCCTGGCACCCCTCGGCGGCGTGCGTCAGGCCTGGTTGTACTCCACGAATTCCCATCCCCCGGGCGAAGGGATGGGAGCCGTCTTTCTGCTGATTGTAGGCGGGGTGGATCTCGCGGAGTTGAACGAGGCGATCACACGCCTGGAGGATCACCTGGGCCGCGAGATCAATTACACGGTCTTCGACGAAGGGGAGTTTCAGCGGCGACGGGCGGAGGCGGATCCCTTCCTGACCGAGGTCCTTGGCGGCAGGAACGTCCTGCTCATCGGGCGCGACGATGGCATATGAGGATCTTCGGGAGAAGGGCCTCGTCGAGGACATCAAACCGAATTTCCCGGTCGCCAGCGCGCTCATCGCCCGGGCGCTGAAGGATCTGACAACGGCGCGGGCCAACGCCAGCATCGATCGGGAATGGGCGTATGCAATTGCCTATCAAGGAATGCTCCGAGCCGCGCGAGCCATGATCACGGCAGAGGGATTGCGCCCGCGCGGCCGGGACCAGTCCCGGACGGTCGTGCTTCTGGCGGGGGCGATGCTGGGGGGGGAGATGCGGGCCCTGGTGAACGCTTTTGATCGGATGCGGCGGCGTTCGCAGACAATCCTGGAGGAGCCCGGGCAGCCCATCTCCCGGTACGAAGTGGAGGGGGCCATCAAGGACGCCCAGAAATTCATCGAGCGAACACTGGAGTTCGCCCGGACGAAGAATCCCCAGTTGACCTTGCTGTGACAGATGCGGCAGGGAGTAAGAGGAAGTGGGAGAAAACGACGGGTGCGGAGGTGAGGGCACCTGACAATGAAGGGAGGTGATGTTACGTGGCGACCAAGAAGAAGGCGACCAAGAAGGCTGCCAAGAAGAAGAAGTAACACCCACCCCTGTCTGAGTCGGCACTCAGACCGTTCCGAGTACGGTGACACGGAAAGGAGGTGATGTTGCGTGGCGACCAAGAAGAAGGCGACCAAGAAGGCTGCCAAGAAGAAGAAGTAGTCTCGGCAACCTCACGCTGGGGGCGGCACCCCCCAGCGGCACTCATAAGTGTATTCATATTCCCTGGGGTCGTCAATGTCGGATTTGAATATTTTTTCAGTAAGTTTTATCATAGTGTTATGCTAGAAATATAAAGTTTATTATGAGAGTGTTCTGACCCAATCTGGCGAGCCAGGAAAGGCGGTTCTCCCTTGCAGTCGGTTCGCCGCATGTGGTAGTCTCCCCCCGGTATTCCTTTCTGTTCCCGAAATACACCCCTCGCCTGCCCATGGGACATCCCGTGGGCCTTTCCTTTTCGCCGCGGGGGGCAGAACGTCTGGCGGCGCGTAGGCTGTGGACATGAGTCTCCTGCTGCTCTCGCGGAGGAGACGGGTGTTGCACCACTCATGATAGGCTGATCGGAAGTGCCGCTCGTCCGCGGAGGATTTTGCCCATGGCAGAACGATTTCAGAATTTCATTGATGGGAAATGGGTCGATGCCGCGAACGGAACGGCCTTCGACAATATCAATCCGGCCAACAAGACAGACGTGCTGGGGAGCTTTCCTCGCTCCGACCACCGGGACGTGGACCGGGCTGTGGAGGCTGCCAAGGCCCATTTTGCCACGTGGCGCCGCATTCCAGCCCCGCGGCGGGCAGAGATCCTCTTCCGGGCGGGGGAGATCATCGGGCGTCGCAAGGAGGAGTTGGCTCACCTCATGACCCGGGAGATGGGCAAGGTGCTGAAGGAATCCCTGGGTGAGGTGCAGGAAGCCATGGATATGACCTACTACATTGCCGGCGAGGGACGGCGCCTCTGGGGTGAAACCACGCCCTCGGAGCTTCCGGACAAGTTCGCCATGACGGTCCGAGTCCCGCTGGGGGTTGTGGGCGCCATCACCCCCTGGAACTTCCCCCTGGCGATCCCGACCTGGAAGCTGGCACCGGCGCTGGTGGCGGGGAATACAGTGGTCCTCAAGCCTGCCGAGGACGCCCCGTTAATGGCCGTGCGCCTGGTGGAGATCCTGCTCGAGGCGGGCCTGCCGCCGGGCGTGGCCAACCTCGTCCACGGCTACGGCGAGGAGGCGGGAGCCCCCCTGGTGCGGCACCCGGACGTGTCATTGATCTCGTTCACGGGATCCGCGGAGGTAGGGCGGGAGGTGGCCATCGCCTGCGCCGCCGAGCACAAGCGGGTCTCCCTGGAGATGGGGGGGAAGAATCCGATCCTGGTGATGGACGATGCGGACCTGGACCTCGCCGTGGAAGGAGCGATCTGGGGTGGATTCGGGACGTCGGGCCAGCGCTGCACGGCCGCCTCGCGGATCCTCGTCCACAAGCGGGTCGTGAAGGAGTTTGCCGACCGCCTGGTGACGAAGGCCCAGGCACTTCGGCTGGGCGACGGTCTTCTCCCCACCACGGACGTGGGACCGGTGATCAATGAGGCCCAGCTAAAGCGCGTGCACAGCTACACCAAGCTCGGCCTCAAGGAAGGGGCCAGGTTGATGTGCGGGGGCGAGATCATCAAGGAAGGCGACTGCCGGAAAGGGTTCTTCTATGCGCCCAGCGTGTTCGGAGACGTCGTCCCCAAGATGCGGATCGCCCAGGAGGAGATCTTCGGCCCCGTCGTGGCCGTCCTGTCCGTGGCGGGGCTGGACGAGGCCATCGAGGCGGCGAATACGAGCCGGTATGGACTGTCCGCCGCCATCTATACGCGGGACATCAGCAAGGCCTTCCGCACCATTGATGGGCTGGGGACGGGGATCATGTACGTGAACGCCTCGACCATCGGCGCGGAGGTCCACCTCCCCTTCGGGGGGATCCGCCAGACGGGCAACGGTCATCGCGAGGGCGGCCGACAGGTCATGGAGGTCTTCACCGAGTGGAAGGCGGTCTACATCGATTATAGCGGGAAACTTCAGCGGGCACAGATCGACATGAGCTGAGGGGCAGAGGAGAGAAGAACGGCTCCTCTGCACCCAGCCCCCTTGCTCCACTGCGCAAAGAACCCTCGCGCCTGTCGAAGAGCGGCAGGCGGTGGAGAGACAGGGAGCGTATGGTCACTGAACTATTGTATCTGTCACGGGCGGAAGTCGAACGGGTCGCCCTCCCCATGGCGGAGATCATCGCCGCGGTAGAGGCAGTCTTCCGGGAGAAGGGGGAGGGGCGGGTCGAAATGCCACCCAAGATCGGCATCCATCCGGCTGCGGATGACTTCCTCCACGCGATGCCCGCGTATGTCGCCTCCCCGCGCGCGGCGGGGATCAAGTGGGTGGGGAACTTCCTGAAGAATCCGGCCCGGAATCTGCCGACGATCAGCGGCATGATCGTCCTGAACGATCCCGAGACGGGCATCCCAGTGGCGGCCATGGACTGCACCTGGATTACCGCCAAGCGCACGGGGGCGGCCAGCGCGGTGGCGGCCAAGTACCTGGCGCGCCCCGATGCCGCCGTGCTGACGATCATCGGGTGCGGGGTGCAGGGACGAAGCCATCTGGAGGCCATGCTGGTCCAGTTCCCGGGCATTCATCTCGTGAAGGCCTATGACCGGGTGCGGGCCAATCAGGAACGCTTTGTCCAGGAGATGCAGGCGGCATACGGGGGAAAAATGGTTGCCGCCGAGGATTGCGAATCGGCGGTACGGAACGCTGACATCATCGTGACCGCAGCCGAGATTTTGAAGCAGCCGAGGCCTGTTATCCGCCCGGACTGGATCAAACCCGGCGCCTTCTGCATGCCGGTGGATTTCGACAGCCTCTTCACCCCGGAGGCCATCCGGGCCATGAACCTGTTCTACACCGACGATGTGGCCCAGATGGAGTTCTACCGGACGATGGGGTATTTCGGCGCGACGCCGAGGGCTCAGGGCGATCTCGGCGACGTGGTGGCTGGGAAGAAACCGCCACGGACGCAGCCCGAGCAGCGGACGATGGCCATGCACCTGGGCCTGGCCATCGAGGACATGGTGACGGCGACCCGCGTCTGTGAGCGCGCCATGGTGCGCGGGATCGGCACTCGTTTGCCGCTGTAACCGCGACCTCCCGGCGGTGGGCATCCTGGCGAACATGGCGCGTGCAGGGAAAGCAATTGGAGGGCCCGATTCGCCGGGAAGAGGGAGTACGCGGTAGCCGCTCGGGCAGGGGGAGAACGATGAGTGGATTCGTGGGGGTGGATTACTACGAGGTCGAGGGACTCCTTTCGGAGGAGGAGCGGATGATGCGGGACGTTGCCCGGGCGTTTACGGACGAGCAGATCCTGCCCGTCATCACCCGGCACTTCCGGGAGGGGACATTCCCGACCGGCCTCATCCGGAAAATGGGCGAACTGGGGTTCCTGGGGGCCAACCTGCAGGGATTTGGCTGCGCGGGGATCACCAATGTGGCCTACGGCCTGATCCTTCAGGAGCTGGAGCGGGGGGACTCGGGTGTGCGCAGTTTCGCGTCGGTGCAGGGCTCCCTGGTCATGTACCCGATTCACGCCTTTGGTTCGGAGACGCAGAAGCAGCGCTGGCTGCCGAAGCTGGCGGTGGGGGAGGCGGTGGGCTGCTTCGGGCTGACGGAGCCGGATTTCGGTTCCGACGCGGGGAGTATGGCCACCAAAGCGGTGGAGGTCGGGAGCGAGTTCATCCTGAACGGGACCAAGCTGTGGATCACAAACGGCAGCATTGCCGACGTGGCAGTGGTCTGGGCCAAACTGGACGGCGTGATCCGGGGCTTCCTGGTAGAGAAGGGAACGGCCGGCTTCACCGCCCGCGATATCCATGGGAAACATTCCATGCGGGCTTCCGTGACCTCGGAGCTGTCTTTCCAGGAGTGCCGCATCCCGGCCGACAATCTCCTGCCGATGGGTGAGGGATTGCGCTCGCCCCTCTCGTGTCTGAACCAGGCGCGGTACGGCATCGCGTGGGGAGCCGTGGGCGCGGCGGTGGCCTGCTACCAGGCCGCCCTGATCTACAGCCGCCAGCGCATCCAGTTCGGCCGGCCCATCGCCTCCTTCCAACTTGTACAGCAGAAGCTCGTCCACATGCTGACGGAGATCACGAAGGCGCAGCTGGTGTGCCTCCAGCTCGGCCGGCTCAAGGACGCTGGGCGGCTGCGCCATACGCAGGTGTCCCTGGCCAAGCGAAACAATGTGGCGGCCGCCCTGGAAATCGCCCGCCTGGCGCGGGACATCCACGGGGCCAACGGGATCGTGGACGAATATCCGGTCATCCGGCATCTCTTGAATCTGGAATCCGTGTTCACCTATGAGGGCACCCACGACATCCACACGCTGATCCTGGGGCGGGACATCACCGGGATCTCGGCTCTGGAATGACGCGCGCGCTCGGCGCGGCGACCTCCTGGCAGGCGGAGATTCCCTTTACACCGCGCGCACCGGTGTGTTATAGCATAGCCGTCATGTGGCGGCTGCTGCGGTGGGTGCTGACGATGGCCAGTGTCCTGCTCGTAGCCGGTGCCAGCCCGGCTGGCGTGCGAGCGGCCTCCGGGGCCGACCCTTCCATGCCGGGCGCCGGGCCGGCCGAGGTCACCCTCCGGCAAGTCCACCTGATCGAGACCCGCGGTGGATCCCGGCTGTGGGAATTGTGGGCGGATCGTGCCGAGGTCCACGAGCGGGAGGGCTATGCCGTCCTCTCCCGGATCACCCGTCCCGTGGAAGTCACCCTCTATTCCGCCGAGGGGCAACTCCGCTGCACGGCCAACCGTGCCACGGTGGACCTGGCGACCAAGAACGTGCGCCTGGAGGGTGAGGTTTTCGGACGGTCCGACCAGGGAGTGGAGATCCGGACGGAGTCGGTTCGATGGCTGGCGGCGTCCCGACGTCTCCAGACCGACCAGCCGGTCACGGTGTCGCGCGGCGGCATGGTGAGTCGCGGCCGCGGCCTGGAGGCGGACACCGACCTGGAACAGGTGCGGATCTTCCAGAACATCACTTCGCAACTGCGTCCTGCCGCCACGCCCGTGGCACCGGCCGTGCGACCGGCGGCAAAACCGGCAGGGAGGAAGGCGGCGCCATGATGCCGGGACGATGGGTGCTCGCGGCCGTCCTCCTCTCGGCCAGCGCGCCCGCGGGCGTCTCCTGGGCCGCGGAGGAGCGGGCCGCCATCACCATCTCGGCCGACAGCCTGGAGGTCAATCGCAAGGCCCGCGTGGCCATCTACCAGGGGAACGTGGCGGCCAACGATCGTGGGCGGGGTCTCAGCATCCTGGCGGACCGGATCGAATTCTTCTTCGACGACCGCATGGAAGAGCTCGAGCGGGTGACGGCGGCGGGGGCCGTCCGTCTGTCCCATGGCGAACGGCGGGGCGTGGCGGAACGGGCCGAGTACTTCCCCCGGGAGGATCGTGCTGTCCTCCTCGGGCACCCCAAGGTGTGGCAGGAGAACGATGTGGTGACCGGGTGTCGGATCACGCTGCTCCTGCGTGAGGATCGCAGCCGGGTGGATGGCTGCGACGGGGAGCGCGTGAACGCGGTGCTGTATCCGAAGCGCGGCGAGAGCCGGGAGCGGGGTGGCGCGCCTCGGTGAGGTTCCCCTCCGCTGCCACCCACGGACAGATGACGATCGGCGCGACGGAGCTCTGCCTCAAGACGGAGAAGTTGGTCAAGGCCTTCAAGGCGCGGGTCGTGGTGTCGGACCTCAGTCTCTCGCTGGATGCCGGCGAGGTGGTGGGGCTGCTGGGGCCCAATGGGGCCGGCAAGACCACGGCCTTCTACATGATCCTCGGTCTCACGCGTCCCGACTCGGGCCGCGTCCTCCTGAACGGCGAAGACATCACCTGCCTGCCGGTCCACCAGCGGGCGCGCCGGGGGATGGGCTTCCTCCCCCAGGAGCCCTCCATCTTCCGGAAGCTCACGGTGGAAGAGAATATCCTGGCGATCCTGGAGGCTCTGGGCCTTCATCCGGGGGAGCGGGCCGACCGGGCACGGACCCTGCTGCAGGAGTTGAACATCGCCCACCTGGCCAAGAGCCCGGCCTATACCCTCTCGGGAGGCGAGCGGCGGCGGGCCGAGATCACCCGGGCCCTGGCCACCGAGCCCCGCTTCATGCTCCTCGACGAACCATTCGCCGGCATCGATCCCATCGCAGTGTATGACATCCAGGGCATCATCGAGCAGCTCAAGGATCGTGGGATCGGGGTGCTCATCACCGACCATAATGTGAGAGAAACCTTGCAGATTGTGGACCGGGCCTATATCATTCACGAAGGACAGATCCTGCGCTCCGGGACGGCCGCGCAACTGGCGGCCGATGAATTGGCCCGAGAGATCTACCTCGGGGAACGCTTCTCTCTCTGACAGGGACGAGACCGACATCCATGGCGTACGACACCAGGCTCCGCATGCTCCAGACCCAGCGGATGATCATGACGCCGATGCTGCAGCAGGCGATCAGCCTGCTTCAGCTGTCACGGCTGGAGCTCGTCCAGGAGCTGCGGCAGCAGATGGAGCAGAACCCGGTCTTGGACGAGGACCTGGAGGAGGTGACGGAGCCCCAACTTTCCCAAGAGCAGGAGTCACCGGAGCCGGAGCCGACCGAGAAGGAGCAGGCCGAGGAGGAGCGCGCGGACCGCATCAACGACTTCGACTGGGAGAGCTACCTGCAGGACGCCTCGGACTATCGGCCCCAGATCCCGCGAGAGGAGATCGAACGGATCGATGCGGAGGTCCACCTCACCAAGCCCCACTCCCTCATGGATCATCTCCTGTTCCAGCTCCATCTCAGCACCTCGGACCCGGAACTGCTTCGCCTGGGGACCCACCTCATCGGCAATCTGGATGAGTCCGGCTACCTCAAGGAGCCGCTGGAGGCCCTGGCCGCCGCGGCGGAGGTCGGACTGCCGCGACTGGATGAGGCCTTGCGCCTCGTCCAGAGCTTCGAGCCCACCGGGGTCGGGGCGCGCGACCTCCGGGAGTGCCTGCTGCTCCAGCTGGAAAGCCGGCCGGACCAGCACCCCCTGGCCAAGGAGTTGATCTCGGCCCACCTGGCGGAACTGGAAGGACGGCAGTGGGAGAAGCTGTCGGGGACGTTGGGGGTGCCCGTCAAGGACATCCAGGAGGCGGTGGAGTATATCACCACCCTGGAACCGAAACCCGGCCGCACCTTCGGCACCGAGGACCCGCGCTATATCACGCCGGACGTGTATATTGTCAAAGTGGACGACCGGTTCGTGGTGGTGCTGAACGACGATGGGTTGCCACGCCTGCGGGTCAGCCCCTACTACCGAGCCATCCTGGCCAACAAGACCGGCAATGGTCGGGAGGTGCGGGAATACCTCGAAGGCCGGATGCGCTCCGCCCTCTGGCTGATCCGGAGCATCGAGCAGCGCCAGCGGACCATGTTCAAGGTGGCGGAGAGCCTGGTCAAGTTCCAGCGCAGGTTCCTGGAGGAGGGGATCACCGCCCTGCGTCCCCTCACGCTGAAGGAAGTGGCCGAGGATATCGGCATGCACGAATCCACGGTCAGCCGGGTCACCACCAACAAATACATCCACACCCCGCAGGGGCTGTTCGAGCTGAAGTACTTCTTCCACCGAGGTGTCCCCGCCACCAGCGGCGAGGCGGTTTCCTCCCTCAAGGTCAAGGATCTCATCCACAAGCTGCTCACCGTCGAGGACAGCGGCCGGCCCCTCTCGGATCAGAAGGTCGTTGAGATTCTGCGACAGGAGCACGGGGTCGAGATCGCCCGCAGGACCGTGGCCAAGTATCGGAGTCAGCTGAGGATTCCCTCCTCCAGCCGGCGCAAGCGGTACTGAGTGTCGCCTCGCCCGTGTAGACCAGCAGCGGAGGATGTCCCACACGACCGACGAACCTGGAATCCCGAATGGACCCCCCACGCCGCGGATCTGCCCGTGGTCCCGACGGCGCGGGGGTCAAGCCACCGCGCCTGCAGTTCCCGGAAGGAGCCCGACCATGCAACTCTCGGTCAAAGGCCGGAATTTGGAGATCACCCCGGCCCTCCGCGCGTACGCCGAGGAGAAGCTGAATCGCCTCACCCGGTATTTGGAGAACATCGTCACGATGCACGTGGTTCTGTCCGTGGCAAAGCACCGGCAGATCGCGGAAGTCACCCTCCGGGTGCGAGATCTGACGATCCGGGCGGAGGAGGAAGGCGACGATCTGTACTCCTCCATCGACCTGGTAGCGGAGAAGCTGGAGCGGCAGATTCTGCGCTACAAGGAGCGGATCATGGCCCACGCGGCCCGGGGCGGAAACCGCGGGGGACGTGTCGGGACGGCCGTCCCCGTGGCGGAGGAGGAGCCGCGGGTGGTTAAGACCAAGCGCTTCGCGGTCAAACCCGCGGCGGTGGACGAGGCGATCCTCCAGATGACTCTCCTGGGTCACAACTTCTACGTGTTCCGCAACGCGGTGACCGAGGAGGTCAATGTCCTCTATCGGCGCCGCGATGGCCACTTCGGGCTGATCGAGCCCGAGGCCTGAGACGAGGCTTGCGGCTGATGTCGGAGGGCGGCCTGCGCGAGACAACGCTCCACGGGGTTCTGCTGGACGTCTACGGGATCGGCGTGCTGCTCTTGGGCGAGAGTGGGACCGGCAAGAGCGAGACGGCTCTGGATCTGGTCACCCGGGGACACCGCCTGGTGGCAGATGACGTGGTGGAGGTGGTGCGGGAGAGTGACCGGATCCTCATCGGCCGAGGCCCGACGCAGATACGCCACCACATGGAGGTCCGGGGCCTCGGCATCATCAACATCCGGGATCTGTTCGGGGTGGCGGCCATCCGCTATCGCAAGCGGATCGAGCTGGTGATCCTGCTGGAGCCCTGGCGCCCCGAGGGTGAGTATGATCGACTGGGACTGGAAGAGCAGACCCACGCCATTCTGGGTGTTCCCGTCCCGATGCTACGGATCCCGGTGTCGGCCGGGCGGAACGTTGCCATTCTGGTGGAGGTCGCCGCGCGGAATCACCTCCTGAAACTGATGGGCGTCCACGCGGCACGCAGCTTCGCGGCGCATCTTTCAGGACGCCGGGTGGACGAGGCCGCGCGCCGCGCCGACCCCGACCTTCCCAGCTTCAGCCAAGATGACACGGAGTAAGGCCGCCCGCCGGGGCCGATGGGGGAGGCCGCGGCCGTCGGCGGTCTTCCGACGGGATGGGGTTGGAGAGACGGCCCGAGCCACACGCCCCCGGCCACGGGAGGCGACCGGAGCCCGGGGGATGTCTGATGACGGGAATTGACTTCATCGTCGTGACCGGAATGTCCGGGGCGGGAAAGAGCGCCGCCAGCCGCTGCCTGGAGGACTTGGGGTTCTTCTGCATTGACAACCTCCCGGTCACACTCATCCCCAAGGTTGCGGAACTGTGTGCCCAGTCCGAGAAACGGATCGACCGGGTGGCCCTGGTTGTGGACGCCCGGGAGGGCCGCTTCCTGGACGGCCTCTTCGACATCCTGGTGGACCTCCGACGGGATGGCCACCTGGTTCGCATGGTGTTCCTGGAGGCCAGCGACGAGGTTCTGGTGCGCCGGTTCAGCGAGAGCCGGCGCCCCCATCCCCTGGCCCCCGGCGGATCGGCGCTGCAGGGCATCCAGGCGGAGCGCGCGCGCCTGGCCCACCTCAAGGCCAAGGCGGACTTGGTCATTGACACCTCCAGCTTCACGGTGCACGAGTTCCGGAAGCTGTTGGCCACCTCGTTCCTGGATCTGCCGGCGCCGCCCCGAACGGTCCTGTCCCTGGTCTCCTTCGGCTACAAGCACGGACTGCCGGTGGACGCGGACTTGGTCTTCGACGCCCGCTGCCTGCCCAACCCCCACTTCGTGGAGGCCCTGCAGCCGCTCACCGGCCGGGCCCCCCAGGTAGTGGAGTATGTTCTGGGGTTCGCCCCAGCCCGGGGCTTTGTGGAACGCATCCAGGAGTTCTTCCGCTTCACGCTTCCCCTGTACGTGCAAGAGGGAAAGGCGTACCTCACCATTGCGGTCGGCTGCACGGGGGGACGCCACCGATCCGTGGTCCTGGCGGAGGAATTGGCGCGGCTCCTCCGCGAAGCGGGCCACGAGGTCTCCGTGCGCCACCGCGACGTGGAGCGGGCCTGAGGGGAAACGATGGTCGGCATCGTGATCGTCACCCATGGCGACTTGGGCGCGGAGCTCTTGCGGACGGCGCAAGAGATCGTGGGGAAATTGCCCCGGGTGGAGGCGGTCTCGATTCACGCCGCAGAGCACATCGAGAAGGCGCGGAAGAAGATCGAGATCGTCCTCCAGCGGGTCAATGACGGCAGCGGGGTGCTGATCCTCACGGACCTCTTCGGCGGGACCCCGTCCAATCTAGTCCTCTCCTATCTCGAGGCAGGCCGGCTCGAGGTCGTGACCGGTGTGAACCTGCCGATGCTGATGAAACTCCCCTCCGTCCGCGACGAGCGGGACCTCCGGGCCCTGGCGGACACGCTGGCCAAATACGGTCAGCGCAACATCCTGTTGGCGAGCGAGTTCCTCGCCAAGCAGGGCAAGTCGGGTCCTCCCGAGGAGTGAGTCCCGATCGGGGGCCAGGGTCATGCGCCGCACGCGGAGTCCACACGCATGGGCGGTATTCGATTCATCCTGGGAATGCATGCACATCAACCCGTGGGGAATCTCCCGGAGGTCTTCGCCGAGGCCTACCGACGCGCCTACCTCCCCTTCCTCGAAGTCCTGAACGAGTTTCCGCAGGTCCCCTTTGCCCTCCACTACTCTGGCGTCCTCTTCGACTGGCTGGAGGCCACCCACCCCGAGTTCCTGGACCGCCTGGCTGGTTTCACCGCCCGGGGGCAGGTCGAGCTGCTCACCGGCGGATACTACGAGCCGATCCTGGCGGCCATCCCGGACCCGGACAAGGTGGGGCAGATCCAGCGCATGACCTCGTACCTCACCTCCCGCTTCGGGGTGCGCCCCCGGGGGATGTGGCTGGCCGAGCGGGTGTGGGAGCCCCACCTGGCCAAGCCCATCGCCGAGGCCGGCGTCGAATACGTGATCCTGGATGACAACCACTTCAAGGCGGCGGGCCTGCCGGACTCGGCGCTGACGGGGTACTTCCTTACAGAGGAGCAGGGCGTTTCCCTGGCGTTGTTTCCCATCAGCCAGCGGTTGCGATATCTGATCCCGTTCCAGGAGCCGGGCGAGACGGTGGCCTACCTTCGCGAGCGAGCGTCCCTCGCCCCCGGGGGAGTGGTGGTGATGGCGGATGATGCCGAGAAGTTCGGTGGATGGCCCGGGACGCACGACTGGGTGTATCGGCGCGGATGGCTGGATCGCTTTCTCCGGGCGCTCCTGGAGCATGGTGACTGGGTGCACCTCATCACCTTCAGTCAGGCGCTGGCGGACCCGCCCCGCGGGCGGGCGTACCTTCCCTCGACGGCCTACACCGAAATGACGGAGTGGGCTCTGCCTGCCGAGGCGGGCGTCGCCTTCGAGGAAGCCCTGACCTGCCTGGAGCGCTTGCCTGACGCCGAGCGCCTGCGCCCGTTCTTGCGGGGGGGATTCTGGCGAAACTTCCTGACGAAATACCCGGAGGCCAACACCTTGCACAAGAAAATGCTCCGGGTGAGCCGTCGGGTTCATGCCCTCCCTCGGCGGAGCCGCCAGCGGGCGGCTGCGCTGGAAGCGCTGTGGCGCGGCCAGTGCAACGACGCGTATTGGCACGGGGTCTTCGGCGGGCTGTATCTGCCGCACCTGCGCCACGCGGTCTACCACCACCTGATCCGGGCGGAGGAGGCGCTGCAAGACCCTGCGGTCGCGAGGGAGCCCGTCCGGATCGAGACCTTCGACTGGGATGCCGACGGCGCGGTGGAGGTCCTGTTGGAGAGCCCCCATCTTGGCCTGGTCGTGGAGCCGGCCCGGGGCGGCGGCGTGGTGGAGCTGGACGCGCGCGGGAAGGCCTTCAACCTGGGGAACACGTTCACCCGGCGGCCCGAGGCCTATCACCGGAAGCTGGGGAGTCGTGCCCGAAGGGAGGACGAGGGAGCGGCCACGATTCACGAGGAGCGGGGCGCGAAGGAAGAGGGGCTCGTGGACCTCCTCCACTACGACGCCTACCGGCGCGCCAATTTCCTCGACCACTGGCTGCCCGCAGAAGCGACGCTGACCGACCTGTGTCGCCAGGGGGGCCGCACGGGCCTGGCACTGACCACCTACGAGACGCGCATCGCTCGGAAGGGAGCCACCCCCGTGCTGGACCTGGAGGGTCGGGAGGTGCGGACAGAGGCCTCCCTCCGCGTGCGCAAGCGGTTTCGTCTGGCCCCGGATGCGCCCCGCCTGACGGTGGAGTACCGGCTGGAGCCCCAGGAGTTCGCCGGGCCATCGCGATTCGGGGTGGAGCTCAACCTGGCCTTCCATATGGGCCCTCCGCCGGACCGCTTCGTGGAGATCAACGGGGAACGCCCGGCCGATCCCTCTCTGTTCGCCGTGGCCGAGACCGCGGCGGTCCGGGAGCTTCGCATCGTGGATGCCTGGTTGGGACTGGCGGCCCTTCTCAACCTCGACCCGCCGGCGACGCTCTGGCGCTGTCCGGTCCAGACGATTTCCCAGTCGGAGGCGGGCTACGAACGGGTGGCGCAGCAGATCGCGCTCCTGCCGCACTGGCCTCTGGGAGGAGCCGACGGGATCAGCAGCCTGAGACTACTCCTGACCGTCGAGAGCTGGGGGGCGGCCGGCGGATGAAGGTAGCCAGCGTCACCCGGGAGATCGTCATCCGGAACCGGCTGGGGCTCCACGCCCGGGCGGCCGCCCAGTTCGTGAAAACTGCCGGCAGATTCAAGGCCGAGATCACAGTCGAGCACGGTCGGCAGAAGGTGAACGGCAAGAGCATCATGGGGCTGCTCATGCTGGCGGCGGCCCAGGGGACGACCCTCCTGCTCCGGGCGGCGGGCGAGGACGGATCGGCAGCCCTTGAGGCCCTGACGGAACTGGTGGAGGCCCGGTTCGGGGAGCGCGAGTAGCCCCATGGCCGCCCGGCACCTGGGGGAGGGGACATCATCCACGTCACACCCCCGCTCCCGTCCGAACAACGCAGTCAATTGCACCACGCAATCCGGACCACAGCATTCGCGTCATGCATGGAGATGATCTCGCGAAGGTTCGTCATCTCCAAGGGGATCCCGGGCCTGGAGGCCACCGCGGAGGTCACCACGGCCTCCGTGGATAACATGATGTTCCTCCACACGGGGAAGGTGGCGCTCGTCATCACAATCGCCGACACGGCCCTGGACGCCTACGAAGGCCACCTGAAGGGGTTGCCGGAGAAGGTCGCGGTCCGTGCCCTGGCGTCGCTGTACTCCAATTAGAAGAGCCGTGAGTGTCCGCGGCTGCTCGAGGGATGACTGGGAGGCCCGGGCCATCTGATGTGTGATTCCCCGTGGCGGCTGCTCCGAGATGGCCCGACGGACGGGCCGTGGAACATGGCCGTTGACGAGGCCGTCGCCCGGGCGGCCGGAGAGGGGCAGGCGCCGGCCACCCTGCGTTTCTACACCTGGAGCGCTCCGACCATCTCCTTCGGCTATCTCCAGCGGGCACCCGGCGGCGTGGATCTGGGCGCCTGCCGGCGGGAGGGGATTCCTCTGGTCCGGAGAATCACCGGGGGTCGTGCCGTCCTGCATGCGGACGAGTTGACCTATAGCGTGGCCGTCCCGCTCTGTGGTCCCTGGCGGACCCTGTCGGTTCCAGCCGGCTTTACACTGATCGCCCGCCCGCTCATCGCTGGTCTGCGGCGACTGGGAGTGGAGGCGAGTACGGGCGAGGCAGGGCTCCCACCAGGGACAGGACGCGAGACGGGCGCTTGCTTCCTCCTGCCCCGAATGCCGGCGATCCTGGTGAAGGGGCGAAAGCTCATCGGCTCTGCCCAACGCCGCTTTCACCGGTCCCTGCTCCAGCATGGGTCTATCCTGTTGGATTTCGACCCGCACCTGCACCAGGTGGTCTTTCCGGCCTGGCCCCGCATCGATTCCACGGCTGGCGTGACCTCCTTGCGGGCTCTCCTGGGAGCATCCCCAGTCATGGAGAGACTCGTGTCCGCGCTGACGGCGGGGTGGCGTGAGGTCTTCGGGGCGCCGTGCATCCCGGGAGAACTCATCCCCGCCGAGAGAGGCGCAGCAGAGGACCTCGTCCGGGCGCGCTACGGGAGTGCAGCCTGGACCTTTCAGCGATGAGGGGCCGCACGGGTCTCGGACGGCAGGGCCTCCCGGCGCCGAGTCCCGCGTGGATGCCGTGCCGCAACGGGCTCGGCGGAGCGATGAATCGTGGCCGAACGGGCTTGACACCCCCCGGGGGCTCTGTTACTGTACACTGTAAGATGTCGTTTTTCTTCATGCCACGGGGTTTTTAGTCCATGGCCTTTGACAAGCGCAAAGCCCTTCAGAGCGCCCTCACCTTCGCACAGCAGGGCAAGTGGGAGAAGGCCATCGCCGAGTACCAGGCGATTCTCAAGGCCGATCCCGGCGACCTCACCGTCTGCAACAACCTCGGGGACCTGTACGCTCGGGCAGGGCGGGTGGCGGAGGCCATCGAGCAGTACCTGAAGTTGGGGCAGTTGTATCGCGCCGACGGATTGTCGGTGAAGGCCATCGCGGTCTACAAGAAGATCGTCAAACTGGATCCCACCCGGACGGAAGCCCATCTGGCCTGTGCCGACCTGTATGAGGAGCAAGGCCTCTCGGGGGAGGCGAAGCTCCAGCTCGCGACCGCCGCCGAGCAGTACGCCAGGGCGGGGAACATCCCCAAGGTGATCGAGGTCTACCAGCGGCTGGCGCGTCTCGACCCGATGAACATTGGTCTGCTGACGAAGCTGGCCGACTTGATGCTGAAAGAGGGGATGCGAGAGGCGGCGGCGGCCGAATATGAGCAGGCCGCCCAGGCGGCTCAGGCGGCGGGCCAGGTGGCCGAGAGCAACCGGCTGCTCAAGAAGGCTCACGACCTCGTGCCGGAATCCCCCCAGGCGAACCTGCTCCTGGGGGGACAGCACCTGCGCGACGGAAGGTATGCGGAGGCGCTGGAGGCGCTCTCCAAGGTCACGGCCGGCGATGCGACGAACGCCCGAGCGTGGCGTCTGATGGGCGAGGCCCACGTCGGGCTCGGGCAGGCCCAAGAGGCAATCGCCGCGCTGGACCGTGCCGTGGCGTTGGGCCTGGACGAAGCGGAGGTCCTGTACCCCCTGGTCACCGCCCTTCCGCAAGCGGGCCGCGCGGACGAGGCGATCGCCGTGTGCCAGAGGTTCAGCGCGGACGCCCTCCGCCGGGGTGAACCCGACGAGGCGATCGCCGTGTGCCGGGCCCTCCTGGGGGCGGCGCCGAACCTGGCGCCTGTGCATGCCCACCTGATCGCGCTCCTCCAGGATCATGGACAGGATGAAGAGGCGCGATCGGCGGCCTTCGCTTTGGCCGCGGCGCACGAGACCGGCGGGGAGATCGAGGCAGCGATCCATGTTTACCGGCAGCTTCTGGAGCGCGATCCCAAGGATCTCGAGGCGCGGAAGCGCCTGGAGGTATTGGACCGTCCCTCGCCTCCGCCCGTGAAGCCGGAGCCGGAGGTCCTCGCAGCCGCCGCGGAGCCGTTTGCCGAGGAGGAGCCTCGCCTCGTCTGGGAGGCGGTTCCGGCCGAAGAATCGCCGGCCTTTGAGCTGCCGCCGGCGAACCCCCTGACCCCTGGAGACGCCACCCGGCTTGAGACGAAGGGCGAGTTCGAGCTGGAAGCGCACCCCACCCGGGTCTACGAGCTGGACGACACCGGGGAGTTGGCCGGGATCCGATACTCATCCCAGGCGCCGCACGGCGGATCCTTTGACCGCCTGGCGGGAACGGAAGCTCAACGGATCGAATTCCCATCCGAGGGTCCGAGCGGAGACTTCTCCGCCATCGAGGTCGCCGAGGAAGAGGGAGATGCCTCTGGCGAGGTCGCGGAGCAACTTGCGGAAGCCGAGGTCTACCTGAAGTATGGGCTCACCGAGAAGGCCCAGGAGCGTCTCTTGGAAGTCGTGCGGCTCGCCCCGGACAACGTGGCGGCGCGGCAGCGGCTCACAGCTCTGTACGTGGAGGGCGCTCGGCTCGAAGACGCCTGTCGCGAGGTCCTGGCCGTCGCACGGATTCTGGAGGCACGCGGTCAGCGGGAGGCGGCGCGCCTGGAGGTACAGGAGGGCCTGGCCTTGGCCCCGGACCACCCGGAATTGCGCGAGTTCCTGGACAGACTCTCGGGGAAGGAGGGTCGGCCTGCAGCAGAAGACACAGGGGCTGCCACCTTCGCGGACCTTGCCCTTCCCGAGGCCCCCATGTTCGAGATCCCTGGGTCCATCGAGGTCCCCGAGGGTTTCAGCCTGGAAGGCGATCTGGACGCGGGCCTCCGCGTCGGCCCTGGGGTGGAAGGGGAGGCCGGGGCGGACGAGGCGGCGCCCCCTGGGCTTTTGCCGCTGGTCATGCCCTCAGCGGAGGTGGCGCCGCCGGACGTGGCACTGCCCGCGATGGAACCATTTGCGGCCCAATCTTCCGAGGGGGCGGCGGCGGAGTTGGCACCCCTGGAGGCTGTGCCGGCGTTGGAGTTGCCGCTGGAGATGGAAGGTCCTGAGTCCGGGCTGCGGGAGCTGTCGCCAGACGTCAGTCCGGTTGCCGATCTCGTGTCGATCGAGGCAGAAGAGTTGCCGGCGGACCTCCGCGCGCTTTTGGAGCAACCCGAGGATGAGCTGCCCCTGAGTGTCGAGCCGGGGGAGGTGGATCTCGATCAGGCGATGGCGGAGGACCTGGCTGAGGCGGAATTTTACCACTCGCAGGGGATGGTGGAGGAGGCTCGGGCCGTCCAATATCGCATGGAGACTCGCGGGCCGCTGCACCCGGCGGTGGCGCAGTTGGGCGAGCGGCTCGGGTCTCCGGCCGGCGTCGAGGGGCCCGGGACTGCCGAGGGTTCGGCTTCCAGGGCGAGCGCCCTTGCGGAGACGCAAGTCCTCCCGGCCGCGCAGTCGACCGCGATGCCTGCCCCAGCCACCGACATCGATATGCCGCGCGGGGCAGTCCCGGAGGTCGGAGCGGCAGAGCTGTCGCCCGGATCCGTGACGGAGATCCCGGCGGCGTCCCCTCCCGAGGCGGCGGATATTCCGCCATCTACGGATGGGGAGGCTCCCCTCGAGGCGACCATCCCGAAGTTCACCGTGCTGGATTCCGGCAACGAGTCGGGTACCGGCGCTTTCGTCGACCTGGGCGCCGAGCTGGAAGTGGAGCTGGCCGCCGAGGATCGGGCCGCCTCGGGTTCAACGAGCGCGCCGCTCATCGAGGACCTGCTCAGGGAATTCCAAAAAGGCGTGCGGGAACACCTCGACGAGAGGGACTTTGAGACGCATTACAACCTCGGGATCGCCTACAAGGAGATGGATCTGTACGACGAGGCCATCCAGGAATTCCGTCTGGCGGCACATGACCCCCAACGGGCCCTGACGTGCGCCAACCTTCTGGGGTTGTGCTACCTGGCCAAGGGCGAGGCGGGTGCGGCCATCCGGGAGCTTCGGGCGGGCTTCGGGATCTCGGGCCATCCCCGGGAGGCCTACCATGGCCTCCGGTATGACATGGGCGTAGCGTACGAAGCGCAGGGGGAGTTGGGTCTGGCCCTGGAATCATTCGAAACCCTGCAGGAAGAGAATCCCCGGTTTCGAGACGTCCGGGTCCGCGTCAAACAGCTGCGGGAGCGCCTCCAACAACAGCCTGCGGCCTCCGCCCCGGCCTCACCGGCGCAGGTGGCGGAACCACCCAGCCGCGCCAAGACCACCAGGCCGAAGATCTCCTTCATCTGACGCCAGCCTCTCGTCGGGACCGGGTCCAGGATGAGCTACGAACAATTCTACCACCTCCGGGAGCAGCCCTTCTCCAACACCCCGGACCCGCGCTTCTTCTTCGAGGTGGACCAGCATGCCGCGGTGCTGGCCAGGCTCATGCATGCGGTCAACACGATGAAGGGGCTGGCGGTGGTGATCGGGGACGTGGGGACCGGGAAGACGACGTTGGCCCGGCGCATGCTGGACCAGCTCGACGATCATCGCTACGAATCGGCGCTCCTGGTGATTATCCACTCGGCCATCACGCCCGAGTGGCTCCTGCGCAAGATCGCCTCGCAGATCGGTGTGGAGGAGGTGGCCGAGGGGAAGGTGGGCATCCTGTCCCAGATCTACCAGCGCCTGGTGGAACTGCATCAGCTCGGGAAGAAGGCGGTGGTGTTGATTGACGAGGCCAATATGCTCCAGCACAAGGAGTTGATGGAGGAACTTCGAGGGTTCCTGAATCTGGAGGTGCCTGGGAGCAAGCTTCTCACCTTCATTCTCTTCGGCCTCCCGAACCTGGAGGCCAACCTGGCGCTGGACGCACCCCTGGTGCAGCGCGTGGCGGTGAAGTGTCGGCTGACCTCCCTCAAGCCCCAAACCACCAAGGCCTATATCCGCCACCGCCTCAAGGTGGCCGGCGCCACTCGGGAGATCTTCCCGGAAGAGGTCCTGACCCAGATCGCCATCGAGTCCCAGGGCATTCCCCGCCTGATCAACACCATCGGGGACAATGTGCTGCTGGAGGGCTTCCTCCTGAAGCGGGAGCGGATCGACGTGCAACTGGTCAAGGATGTGGCGCGAGACCTGGGTTTGGGGACGTAAGCGGGCGCGAGGATGGCGTGAATCTTCCAAATGCGCTGAGTCTTGTCCGGATCTTCCTGGTTCCGGTCCTGGTGGTGTTCCTGATCGTGGTGCCGCGGCCGTATAACCTGACGGCCGCGGCAGTGTTTCTGGCGGCTGTCCTGACCGACTGGCTGGATGGTCGCATCGCCAGGAGCACCCGCCAGGTCACCACCCTGGGGAAGCTGTTGGATCCGGTGGCGGACAAGCTCCTGATCTCGGCCAGCCTGATCTCCCTGGTGCAGGTGGGGCGCGTTCCCGCCTGGATGGTGGTGCTGATCGTGGGTCGCGATCTGGCGATCACGGGGCTGCGGGGGATCGCCGCCTCCCAGAATGTGATCATCCAGGCCAGCGACTTCGGCAAGGCCACCATGATCGCGGAGGTGATCGCCGTGGCCCTGCTGATCTTGAGCTATCCCGCGATCTCCGTGCCTCTGGGGCAGGCGGCCCTGCTGGTCGCCATCGCGCTGTCTCTGGCGTCGGGCGCGATCTATTTCCAGAAGTTCTGGCGGTGCGTCGATCTGGCCAAGTGACGCGCACGGAAATTGGGAAACTGGAATTTGGAAACTGGAAATTGGAAATTGGGGTCCGGCGACGATCCTCTGCTTGCTCCTTCCAGTTTCCGTTTTCCAATTTCCGATTTCCACCATCCCTGATGGGGGCAGGGCGTTGATTCGCGATGCCCTCCTGCTGACGGCCGCGTACCTGCTGGGCTCGGTGCCGTTCGGCGTCCTGATCGCGCGGGCGCGGGGGGGCGTGGACCTCCGACGGGTCGGGAGCGGGAACATCGGTGCGACCAATGTGCTGCGTGCCGTGGGCAAGAACGCGGCCGCCCTCACCCTGCTGGGAGACATCGGCAAGGGAGCCCTCGCCGTCGGGCTGGGCCGGTGGCTGGACGTCCCACCGACAGCCTTGGCCATGATCGGGCTCGCCGCGGTGGCGGGCCACCTGTTCCCGATTTTTGCCGGATTCCGCGGGGGCAAGGGCGTGGCGACCACCCTGGGGGTGGTCCTCCTGGCCATGCCGCCCGTGGGGGTCCTGCTCCTGCTGATCTGGCTGGCCGTGGCGGCCGTCTGGCGGTACTCCTCGCTGGCGGCCCTGGCGGCGGCGGCGGCGCTGCCGGTGCTCGCCTGGTTCCTGGATGGCCGGCCCGCCCTGGTGGCCATGGGCGGCGTGCTGCTCCTTTTCGTGGTCGTGCGGCATCGGGAGAACGTCCTCCGCCTGTGGCAGGGAACGGAGGGAAAGATCGGGCAGCGGGCACGATCGTCGAATGGTCAAATAGTCAAGTAGTCCATCGGTCGATTCGTCACTCAGTGAGTGCCGGGACCAAACGACCGTTTGACCAATTGACAACTCGACAGCGAGGGAGAGGGATGGCCCTGATCGTCCAGAAGTACGGGGGAACCTCGGTGGGTGACGTGGATCGCATCCAGAACGTGGCCAGGCGGGTGACCGAGGCCCGCGGGGCAGGGCACGACGTGGTGGTGGTGGTCTCGGCCATGGCCGGCGAGACGGACCGGCTCATCGGCTTGGCTCACAAGATCACCGACCGGCCCGACGAGCGCGAGCTGGATGTGATCCTGGCCACGGGGGAGCAGGTCAGCATCGGCCTGCTGTCCCTGGCCATCCAGGGGCTGGGCTTCGGCGCGCGGAGCTTCACCGGCGGGCAGGTGCGCATCCAGACGGACGATGTTCACACCAAGGCCCGGATCGTGAGCATCGACGCCGAGCGGGTCCGGCAGGCCCTGGCCGACGGCGAGGTCGCCATCGTGGCCGGCTTCCAGGGGGTCAGTGCCGAGGACGAGATCACCACGCTGGGGCGGGGCGGTTCGGACCTGACGGCGGTGGCCATGGCCGCGGCCGTGTCCGCCGATGTCTGTGAGATCTACACCGACGTGGACGGGGTGTACACCACGGACCCGAACATCGTGCCCGAGGCCCGCAAACTGGATCGCATCTCCTATGACGAGATGCTGGAGATGGCCAGCCTGGGCGCCAAGGTGCTCCAGACACGCTCGGTGGAGTACGCCAAGAACTACGGCGTGCCGGTTCACGTGCGCTCCAGCTTCAATTACAATCCCGGGACGATGGTAGTCAAGGAGGATGCGGCCATGGAGAGAGTGGTGGTCTCGGGCATCGCCTACAACAAGCAGGAGGCCAAGATCACTGTGACCCGGGTGGCGGACCGTCCCGGGATCGCGGCGGCGCTGTTCGGGCGGGTGGCCGAGGCCAACATCGTGGTGGACATGATCGTCCAGAACATCAGCCAGGATGAATTTACGGACATCTCTTTCACCGTCCCCAAGGCGGACTACGCC
>JACQVO010000258.1 GCA_016209725.1 Candidatus Methylomirabilota bacterium
ACGACAATCGGCTGCGGGACCAGCTTCTCCTCGGTGAGGATCTTCTGCGCCCCTCGGGCTGTCCGATCCCAGCCGCCACCGGGCCCCGAGGGCGCGATGATCTCCACCGGCTTGTCCGGTTGCCATGCGGCTTCGGCGGCGCCGGCCAGGAGACTCAGCCCCAAGGCAATCATCAGCAACGACACCACACGTCGCCTGTTCATGGTCCTCCCCTTTCCCGTCCCCTCTCGTGGTTTTCGCCAATGGTCCCCATAGTTTGGACTGACCGATTGCCGCTGTCAAATCAAATGGCGCCATCACCGACTCGCCCCGGGGGCCTCCGGCACTCCTCCCGCCACCTCGTCCAGGATGGCCTGCAGCTCCCTCTCCTCGATCCCTCTGCCCTTCTCCCGGATGACGGACAGGTAGGCTGCAAGCAGTGCGGGATGCTTGGGGCAAAGCCGCTTCGCCTGTTCCACCAACGCCCGGAAGGCCGGATCATCCAGCGGTCCCACACCCATCTTCTTTCCCCTACTCTCCCATCACCTTGATATGGAACTTCAATTGATTGCTCCAAGAACCCGAGAAAAGGGGGCCCAAAATCTATCCGCAGATTACGCAGATGTCGCAGATTATTCCGGGAGAATCTGAGAGAGAAATCTGCGTTAATCTGCGTAATCTGTGGATAAAGAAGATCCCCTTGCTTCCCGCCCTTCTAATCTGCGGACCGCTTCGTTCCAGGTGGGGGCTCCATCCGGTACCGGAAGTCGCAGTGCGGGGCCCCCTCCATGATCGTCTGGGTCCGCCTGAGCTTCAGGTTCGGGTTGAACCCCTCGCCCAAGGCGTAATCCCGGCCGCAGGAGAGGACGGCCCCCAGCTCGGGGATCCCCAGCGCCCGGTACATCTCGGCGTAACGGCATCGGGTCACGTTGAAAGAGTAGGTCGTGCCGGTGGCCTCCAGCACCTCGACCTGGAGGGCGTCCCCCTTCACCCAGGGATCCTTGCCGCTGATGAAGTGGTCCAGGCTGTTGCCCCCCAACTGATCGGCCAGTGCCTTCCCTTGCTTGCGGGCGATCTCCACGATGACCCGCTTCGCGATCTCGATGACCCGTTCCCGACCGAACTCCGCCGCAAAGGCGGCGATGATGGGCGCAATGATGCGGGCCTCGATCTCGCGGCGGCGCAGGACTCCGATTTCGTTCAGCGTATCGGGGGGCACGTTCTCCGGCATCGTCTCTCCTCACGCCTTCTTGGGGGCCGGCTCGATCGGTCCCGGCATGGTTCCCTCGCTGAAGCCCTGGTGGGCCACGACCTCTTTGAGACTCCAGTAATCCCCGCCGAAGGGGTCGTAGGCCAGCGGGGCCACCCGTCCCACGATCACCGAGCCCTCCTCCACCACTCCGTCGTCCGCGTGCATGGCCACGACCTCCGCCAGGAAAAGAACATGCGATCCGAGGACCAGGGATTGGCGGACCACGCATTCCATGTTGACCGGGCACTCGCGGATCAAGGGGGACCGCACTTTCAGGCCGGCCATCGGCGTGAGGCGGGCCTCAGCGAGCTTGTCGCGGTCCCGGCCGGAGACCACACCGCAAAAGTCCACCGTGCGGAGCAGCGATGCCGGCGGGATGTTCAGGACGAACTCCCCCGTCTCCCGGATGAGATTATAGGACAACCGTTCCGGCCGGATGGCCACGCTGACCGTGGGGGGGATTGCACACGCCACGCTGGCCCAGGCCAACCCCATCACGTTCGGGGACCCCTCCTCACCCACGCAGGAGAGCAGGATCAGCGGCGAAGGCACAAGGAATGCCGTCCTCTCCAAGGTGACTTTAGGCATGTCTCACCTCCAGCCGCGGGGGAAGAACCTTCGGGGAAAGAAGACACTAACCCCAATCCGAAATTCTCAACCGCCAAGGCGCCAAGAACGCCAGCCAAGACCCCTCATTGGGGGGAAACAAATGAAACTTCTAACCGCCCCATGCGGACGGTTTCAGGTTCTTCGCTGGTGGGATCGGACCACAGTATCCTTGGCGACCCGGGTACCCAGCGCTCGGGCTGGGTGATCATGGCGGTTCATAGTTTCTCTCGGATCAGGGCTAAGATATCCCACATTCCGGACCGATGCCAAGAGTTTCTCTAAGAATTGCCCATCAGCCGCGACGGGCAGCCGCCTGGGCCTCCACCAGACGGAGGACCTCATCCCAATCCTCCACGCGGGTGATGCCAGTGGGCAACTCCGCCTGGTTCCAGGGGCGATCGAAGAGCAGGACAGGGATGGGGACCTCGACGGCGGCCAGGGCGACGTGCAACTCATCCTCGATGAGGAGATCCAGCTTCATCTGGCGGACGATGCGCGTCTTGTACTCGGCCGTCGGCTCGCCGTCCCGATGCACTACCTCCTCGAACAGCTCCAGAAGCCCCGCCCGCTGGAGCAAGCGGCGCGTGTGTTCGCGGTGCTGGCTCAGGCGCCCCGTGATCACGAACAGCCGATGCCCCCGGGCCGCCAGGGTGCGCATCGCCCTGGCCGCCTCGGGATAGATCGGGCGGGTCCCCAGGAAATCGTTCGCCTCCAGCTCGCTGAAGAACCCCCACATCTGCGCCGCCGGGATCTCCGGATACCGCCGGAAGATCTCCCAGGCCGCCTCCTCGATCTTGACCTCGTGGCCGAACCTCCGCCGGAATGCCTCCAGGTAGCCGGGCAGTGATTCCGCCAGCACGTCGTCCACGTCAACGCCGATCCGCAAGCCGGCAGACATGTGCTCGTGCCTTCTTCACGTCAACCGCCAGGACGCCAAAGCGTACCTGACAATGACCAATGACCAAATCCCAATGTGGCACTCCGCCGCTTTACTTGTTCCCCGGTTCCCCGGTTCCCCGATTCACCCACTCCACCACAGGCAGGCGGTTCAAACCCTATTCCGCTTCCCGGTACGCCGTGCTGGGGCAGATCTCCCGGAAGGCGCAGTAGCCGCACTCGATGTAGCCGGGGGTGGCGGTGAACTCCCGGGCGCGGATCCCGCCGGCGACCGCCCCGATGGTTGCCCGGGTTTTCTCCAGGTCCGCCTCGGTCTTCCGGGCGCTGCCCACCAGACCAGTTTCCAGGAAGTGAAGCTCCACGGCATCCGGGATCCGGCCGTGCATTTGCTCGTAGGCCAGGGCGTATATGGCAAGCTGGAGGCTCTCTCTCGCCTTCTTGTCGGCCTCTTTCTGGTCTCGGACGGCCGAGGATTTATAGTCAATGATGGCTACATGCCCGTCCTCTTCGTTCACCCGGTCCCACCGCCCGACAACCTTGGTGGTCTCCAAGAGGAAGGCGAAGGGCCGCTCCACCGCCGTCGGGACGACGCCCTTCCGTTCCTCTTCGGCCACGAATCGTTGCAGGACGGCCCGACCCTCTTTCAGACGCAGATCCTCGTGTTCCCGGGAGAGGAATCCGACGCTCTGCCAGGCCGCCTCGAAGGCCGCCAGGACTTCCTCCTCCGACACCCCGGGCCGAGGGCCGTCGGGGGCCGGCTGGGCCCGGGCAAGCGTTCGCCGGAGGTAGAACGAGATGGCCTCGTGGAGCGCCTTCCCGTACACGACCGAGTGATGCTCTCGAATAGGCACCCGCAGGACGTGGATGTACTTGTACTTCAGCGGGCAGGTCAGGTAGTCGTCCACCTGGTAGTGGCTGAGGGACAGGATCTCATCATCCGGAATCACCCGAAACGCCTCCGCGCCCTCCTCCAACAAGGGAGCGTGACGCTGGATGGTCTCCAGCGCCGAGGCCTTGTAGGGCACCGGCTCCGCAGGCGGCAAGTCCAGGGCCTCCAGGACGAACCGGCTGACCTTCTTGGCGCGGGCGCCCCCGTAGTCGCGGGCGCTGGTCAGAAACAGCTCCCGCCCGGCCCGTGTCATGCCCACGTAGAACAACCGCCGCTCCTCCTGCAAGTGGAAGTCCCCGCCCGGCAGGAGGTCGTGGAGCAGGGCGTCGGGCAGGGGCAACGGCTCGCGGCGCCCGCGGGCGGGGAAGCGGTCGGCCACCAGACGGACCAGGAAGACCACGGGGAACTCGAGCCCTTTGGCCTTGTGGACCGTGAGGACGTTGACCGCGTCGGCGTCCTCATCCGCCTCCACCGCTGCCGGATCGTCCCCCCCTTCCACGAGAAGGCCCAGGTGCTGGATGAACTGGGGGACCCCCGCCGGGGGCGAGGCGACGTCGGCGAAGCGATGGACGATCTCGAAGAAGCGGGCGATGTTGCCCACGCGGGCGTCGGAGGCGGCCGTCCCGCCGGCGGTCAGACGCTTGAGCAGGCCGCTCTTCATGAGGAACTGGTACAGAACCTCGCCGGTGGACCGCTCCCGCGCGAGGGACACGAATTCCTTCAGGTCCTTCACCAGCCGATCCGCCGTCGCCCGCAGCGTGGCGTCGAGGTCGCCCAGGGTCGGTACGGTGTCCAGGTTCTCGAAGATCCAGCGCAGCGAGCGATTCCCCCGCTTGGCGGCGCTGGCGCACAGGGCGAGTTGCCAGTCGTCCATCTCGTACAGCTCCGACCCCGCCAGGAAGTACAGGCTGACCGTGTCCTCCGGATCCGCCACCACCCGCAGGAAGGCGATGAGCAGCCTGACCTCGGGCCGCGCGTACAACCCCTGGTTGCCGCTGAACCGCCACGGGACCCCCAGCAGGTTCATCGCCCGCAGGAACGGATCGGCGTCCCGGTTGGCCCGAACCAGAATGGCCACGTCCCGGTACGCCCACGCCCCGGCCTCCACCCGCCCGGCGATCAGACGGGCCACACCATCCGCCTCGCTGGAGGCGGTGTCGGAGTGCAGGTGCCGGGGCGGCGGCCCCTCGGGCCCCGTGGCGACGAGTCGCTTGTCGATCCGCTCCCGCACCTCCAGCCGGTCCGGGTCGTTGTGGCGGATGAGGCGGTAGGCGGCATCCAGGATCGCCTGGCTGGAGCGGAAGTTGTCCTGCAGGACGATCCGTCGCGCCCCCGAATAGGCGGCCGTGAACCCCAGGATGTTGCTGATGGCCGCCCCCCGGAATTTGTAGATGCTCTGGTCGTCATCGCCCACCACCGTGATGTTCCCGGCAGGTCCCGCCAGCAACCGCACCAGCTCCCACTGGGTGTGGTTCGTGTCCTGGAATTCGTCCACCAGGATGTACCGGAACCGCTCCCGATATCTCTGCAGGATGAGGGGATGCTCGCGGAAGAGGCGGAGGCAGAGGAGCACTTGATCGCCGAAGTCCACGAGGCCGCGCTCCCCGAGGAGGCGCTGGTACTCGCGGTAGCAGGCCGCCAGCTCCTGGTGGAGCGCCGCCTCTTCCTGCAGCGCGGCATCCTCCGGCGCCGCCTCCCGTCCAGCCAACTCGGCGGCGAAGACCAGATACTCCTCCGGGGTCACCGCCTCGTCCTTCGCCCGGCTGAACAGCGTGACCAGGGCCTGGAGATGCCTCGTCGGATCCCCCAGCGGGCGGAGGCGCTGCAGCGGCAGCTCGAACAGGTGCTCCCGCAGGAAGACCACCTGCTCCGCCCGCGTCAGCACCCGGAAGTCGGTGCTGAGGCCCAGGGCCAGCCCCTCCTCCCGCAGGACCCGGTCGCCGAAGGCGTGGAACGTGCTGATCCACATGTCGGCGAAGCCGTAGGGGACGAGCAGGTCCACCCGCCCTTCCATCTCCTCGGCGGCCTTGTCGGTGAACGTGAGGGCCAGGACCTCCGACGGGCGGGCCCGCTTGGCCGCCACCAGGTGGGCGATGCGGCGGGTGATGACCGTGGTCTTCCCCGTGCCGGCGCCGGCCACGATCAGCAGGGGGCCCTCGCCGTGGATCACGGCCGCCGCCTGGTCCGGGGTGAGCCCCTCCAGGATGCGCGCCACCGCCGGACTTTCTTCTCGGATCAATGTGTGCGAATTTGCCATGTCTGCGGTTTCGGTTCACACATCCGACCGTCCGTGGTTCCGGCACCATGTACAGCCGAACTGCCGAACTCCCGAACAGCCGAACGTCTTTCGCTTTTCAAGCTTGTTCCACCGCTCGCTCCTGAGCCCGCGTCGCGTATATGAGCGGCAAGCTCACCAGTGTGACCCCCATCTTCACCAGATACTGTCCCTTGACCATCGGCCCGACCGGCAGGACCCCGGCGAAGGCGATGCTGATGAACAGGGCGCTATCCACGAGGGTGGAGATGGCGTTGCTGGTGAGGACGCGCAACCACTTCGGCCCGGCCACGTGGGTACGCCACCAGGCGAAGATCTCCGTGTCCACCAGCGAGCTGACCAGATACGCCACCAGGGAGGCGAACACGATGCGCGGGGTGCTCCCCAGGACCCCCGCGAAGGCGCCCGCATCCCGGTAGAATGGCGCCGCGGGGAGCCAGATGGCAAGCTGAACGTAGCCCGCCAGGAGCAGGTTGGCGGCGAAGGCCGTCGCCACCACCTGGCGCGCCCCGGTCTTGCCCAGGCGCTCGTTGATCAGGTCAATGAGGGTGAAGGTCAGCGCGTAGAGGAAGACCGCGGCAGGAACGACGACCCCGGCAATGGCCACCGGCTTGCTCGCCGTGACATTGGAGATGAGTTCGCAGGCCACGTAGAGCCCGATGAGGAGGGTCGTCATCGGGGGAGAGCGTAACACACTTCCGCCACCCCGACAAGGCAGGTGCGGGGCGATCCTTGCATGCCGCGCACGTCCGCTCCCACGCGCGGTTAGGCGACCTCACGCTGTCCAGTATCCGTGTATAGCGCGGCGTGGCGTGCCAGCACATTGCTCTGGCCCTGCTCGCCGCATTCCGATACGCTCATAAGAACAAGGCCCTGCCCATTCTATTCCAGTGAAGGAATCAGATTCACCGGGGGCTCGCCGCGCGCGGTCCGGTCGATGTTCTCCGCGATGAGCTTCGCCCGGGCCTCCAGCATCCCTTCGGTCCAGCCGGACACATGCGGCGTCATGAGCACATTGGGCAACTCGTGCCAAGATTATGGGGGACGTTATGGGGGACGTTGCCAAGAATGACAAGTTACGATTCAAGCAGACGATCCCACTCCGCCCGCGCGTCACGGCCCCGCCTCGCCGCCTGGTAGACGGCCTGGGGGCGGACCCCGAGGATCGGCGCCAGGGGGCGCCCGGGGTGGCCGAGGACCTCCACCCAGAGGTAGGCGATCCCATCCCGCGCCCGGGTGACGGCCCCGCGGCGGCTCCCCGCCTGGAGCTGCGCTACCGCAATCCCGACGCGCCGACAGACGCGGGCGACCAGCCTGTCGAGTGGGAGGGTGCGGGTGCCTGGGCGGGGCCGATCTTCCACCGTCTGCCGGAGGCGCTCGACAAACTCACTACTCCCCAGGACCCGCTCATCCCCCTGGTAGGCCTCGCGGCCCCGGCGGAGGGCGGCCACGGCGGCCCAGCCGCCCAGGCTGCGCACCAGCCCGCCGCCTTGGAGGTCAGAGCGCCGGCCCTGGGGGATCCCGGCGGCCACGAAGGCCCGGTAGGCCCGACGGGCGCGGGGGAAGGTGGGGCCGAACTGCTGGAGGATCGTCCGGGTGTCCTGCCAGGGCCGGGCGACTGTCCCGAGGAGGGCGCTGTGGCCGGTCCAGGGGTACCGGGCGAGGAGCCGGAGGTCCGGGACCACCCCCGCCCGGAGCGGGTTCAGGTGGAGGTAGCGGACGAGCTCCAAAAGGTAACGATCCTCCTCCACCACGACCGACTTGTACCGGTTCTGGAAGAGGTGGCCGACCCGCTTGTGGCGCCGGTTGAACGCGCCCGCATAGCCGGTCAGCAAGGAGCGCATGCTCCGGGCCAGGGGGCGGGTGCCCGTCCGGACCAGGAGGTGGGCGTGATTCGGCAGGCAGGCCCAGGCGAGGACGGTGAGCGCGCCCCTCTCTGCGAGCGCCGCCAGGCGCTCGACGAAGTCCCCCCGGTCGGCGTCGTCCCGGAAGATGGCGCGGCGCTCCAGCCCCCGCACCATCACGTGGTGGAGCGTCTGCGGCGCGTCCAAGCGGGCTTGTCGCGGCATGGCGAAGGGGACCCTACCATAACTTGCTCAACTTGGCAACGTCCCGTATTCGAGGTGGGTGGGCAGAGCCTATGGCACCCCCGAACGTCGTGTCAAGGCCGGAAGGCTTGTCGGTAATGTGGGTATACTCGGACCTGGCGTTCCTGGCCACGTCGCTCAAGCCGTCGGACGAAGCCGGGGTGGCGCCAAGGCATCCTGGGTCCCCTCCCGGATGGGGTATGAGTAGACCCCCGGCTTCTTCACACGCTCCATCTACGCCGACACGCCGTGCCCGACCGGGTCCGCACGCCGTATCTTGACCTTCACTTCCACCCGGGACCCGAGCCGGTTGATGATCGCCATGAGCCGATCCAGCGTGAACCGCCCGAGGTCCGCATTGCGGATGCGCGAGAAGTCGGCCGCTGCGATCCCGGTGCGACCCTGTGCCCCGCGCACGCTCAGGCCCTCCCGATCGAGCACCTTGATGATCTCGGCGGCCAGGATGGCCTTGAACTGTTCAACATCCGCGTTCTCGTGCCCGAGGTCGCGAAAGACATTCCCGCTTCCGCGCACCAGTGCCAGCTTTCGGCCCTTCATGGCACCATCTCCTTCAGTCTCTTCAAGCGGTCCTTGATCAGATCGAGTTCGCGCTTGGGCGTCTTGATGCCCTGCGTCGCACTCTTCTGAAACGCATGCACGACCCAGATCTCGTCGCCAACCTGCACGGCATAGACCACCCGGAACGCGTCACCGCGAAACGGCAGGGCCATCTCGAACACGCCCGACCCCATGCCGTGCATCGGCTTCGCAATATCCGCCTTGCCCCCCTCGGCCGCGATCGTCAAGGCCGTAAGACAGATCAATCGGGCCCCTTCCGGGAACGTCTCGAATGCCTTGCGCACCGCCTTGATCCATGAAACGGGTCGTGTGCGTCTGGTCATGTGCCGTGGCTGCTCATTCTCTGCTCGCTCATTCGCTCAATTGGCGAATCAGCTCCCATATGAGTATGTTGTCATATCTGACAACGCCTGTCAAGACAGAC
>JACQVO010000259.1 GCA_016209725.1 Candidatus Methylomirabilota bacterium
GGGGGGATTTTGCCAAAGGGGGGCGAGGCCTGCCTGCGCCAAGCGAAGCGCGGCAGGCAGGGGGGATTTCCGCAGGCTCGCGGCCTAAGTGAACAGTATTGCTCCTAAGTACTGCTTTTCATAATTTCAATTGAGGCGAACTCGATGTGGACTCCCGCAGCGGCGGGCGAGGGGCCGAACGTCATGACATCGTGCGGCTTTCCCAACGAGGTCCAGAACGTCGCTTGACGGTCAGCGGGGCGTTTTGGTACTCTGCAACCCTTTGCCGATCCGACGCGATTCCTGTGGCGCTACTCTCGCCTCCGGGCAGGGCGGACTTGCCCGGTGGTCGGTCTCCAGTCACCCAGAGGAGGACATGATTCCTACCAGACACGGTTCGCAGCGTTCGCGCTTCCCCATCAATGCTTCAGTCGGTGCCCTCTTGCTGGCGCTGGGGATACTCGGCCTGACGGTCCTGCACCGGCCAGCGCCGCAGGGTCTCACCCCGGAAGGGGCGCCGTCACCCGGGGCTGTCCTTCCCCACTCCCAGGAGGCGAACGCAGAGACTCGCCCGGTGGAGAGTGTTCCGTCTCGAGGAGCCATCGCTCCTCGCCAGACGCCCTCCAGGACGGGTGCTGTGCGGGCATCGGAGACGGCGGCGGCGACAGGCGCCAGGCTCCCCGAGCTGTTCGGCCGACTCCCCCTGCACTTTGAGATCAATCAGGGTCAGACCGATCCCCAGGTACAGTTCCTCGCCCGGGGTCCGGGCTACACGCTCTTCCTGACGCCGACGGAGGCGGTACTCAGACTGGCCCGAATGGGGAATGCGGAATTCGGAATGCGGAATGAAACCCCCGCCTCTGAAAATCCGCAATCCCTGTCTGCCGTGCCGGGCACGGCACAGGCAGGCGCAATCCGCAATCCGCAATCGGCCGTGCTCCGGATGGAGCTCGTGGGCGGGCGCCCCACCCCCCCGGTGACCGGGCGGGACCCCCTGCCCGGGGCGGTCAACTACTTCCAGGGCAACGATCCGGCGCAGTGGCGCACCGGGATCCCCACCTACGCCCGGGTCCACTACCAGGGGGTCTACCCCGGGGTGGACCTCGTCTACTACGGCAACCAGCAGGAACTGGAGTACGACTTCCACCTCGCCCCCGGCGCGGACCCCACGGGCATCCGGCTCGCCTTCCCGGGCGCGGAGACGCCGGCTCTCGACCCGCAGGGCGATCTGGTCCTGGCGGTTCCCGGCGGGACCCTGCGCCTCCACAAGCCCCGCATCTACCAGGAAGTGGACGGCGTGCGCCAGGCGATCGCCGGCGGCTACGTCCTCCATCCGAGAGCCGAGAGCCTGACTGTGGGCTTCCATGTGGCCGCCTATGATCCCGCCAGACCCCTGGTCATCGACCCGGTGCTGAGCTATTCCACCTTCCTGGGCGGCGGCGGTGAGGATCGGGCCACCGCCGTCGCCGTGGACACCGCCGGGAACGTGTACGTCACGGGCGCCACCAGCTCCGCAAACTTCCCCACAACGTCCGGCGCACAAGATGCCACCTTCAACGGCGGGTCTCACGACATCTTCGTGACGAAGGTCAACGCAGCCGGCACGGGCCTGCTCTACTCGACCTACCTGGGGGGAACCAACGACGATCAAGCCACCGCAATCGCCGTGGACAGTGCCGGCAACGCCTACGTGGCGGGGTTCACCCGTTCCTCTCTCTTCCCCACGACGCCGGGAGCCTTCGACCGAACGTACAACACCGGCGGAGATGCGTTCGTGACGAAGGTCAACGCGGCCGGCACGGGCCTCGTCTACTCGACCTTCCTGGGGGGAAGCTTCAACGAGCAAGCTACCGCCGTCGCCGTGGACAGCGGGGGGAACGCCTACGTGGCGGGATGGACCCAGTCTCCCAACTTCCCCACGACGAACGGGGCATTCGACCCTCGGCTCAGATTCGATGGGGAGAATCACGGTTTCGTGACGAAGGTCAACGCGGCCGGCACGGGCCTGGTCTACTCGACCTACCTGAAGGGAAGCTTCACCGAACAAGCCACCGCCGTCGCCGTGGACAGCGGGGGGAACGCCTACGTGGCGGGATTTGCTTTCTCCTCCGACTTTCCCACGACACCGGGAGCATACCAACCTTCGTTGAGAGGGATCTCCGATGCCTTCGTGACGAAGGTCAACCCGACCGGGACGGACCTGGTCTACTCGACCTTCCTGGGCGGAAGCAGCGCCGATCAAGCCGTCGCCATCACCCTGGACGACGGGGGGAACGCCTACGTGGCGGGATTTGCTTTCTCCTCTGACTTTCCCACGACACCGGGAGCATACCAACCTTCGTTGAGGGGGATCTCCGATGCCTTCGTGACGAAGGTCAACCCGACCGGGACGGACCTGGTCTACTCGACCTTCCTGGGCGGAAGCAGCGACGAGCAAGCCGCCGCCATCGCCGTGGACGACGGGGGGAACGCCTACGTGGCGGGGGACACCGCATCCGGGGACTTCCCTATGACGGTGGATGGGTCCTTTTTGACCTACGGCGGCGGCTCGAGCGATGCCTTCCTGGCCCAGCTTAACCCGACCGGGACGGACCTGGTCTACTCGACCTTCCTGGGCGGAAGCAGCGACGAGCAAGCCGCCGGCATCGCCCTGGATGGCGGCGGCAACATCTACGTCGCGGGATTCACCGGCTCCTCCGATTTCCCCGCGACCTCGGGGGCGCTCAATCCAACGTTTGCGGGAGGGCCCAGCGACGCCTTCGTGGTCAAAATCGACGGGAGCCGACAGACCTTCCGCCTCTCGGCCTCGGTGACCCCCGGGGGCGGCACGGTCACCGACAGTCGCCTGGGGTTCACCTGCCCGCCGGGCTGTGACGCGACCTACGCGATCGGGACCCTCGTGACCCTCACCGCCACGCCCGCCCCTGGGTGGAATTTCGACGGGTGGGGGGGCGCCTGCAGCGGGAGCGGTGCCTGCAGTTTCCGCATGACGAGCGATAGGTCGGTGACTGCCTCCTTCAAGCCCACCCTCACCATCGCCAATTCCGGCGACGGGACCGGACTCGTCAGCACCATCCCACCCACGCTGAGCTGCAGCCTGCCCTGCAGCCTGACCCTGAGCTTCGGGGCCGAGATCACCCTGACGCCTGAGCCGGCAGTAGGCTCCAGCTTCAATGGCTGGGGCGGGGATTGCAGCGGGACCATACCCGTATGTGCGCTCACCATGACGCAGCCACGCACCGTGTTTGTGAACTTCACGCTGCTGCCCGTCATCGGACCCCACACACTCTCGGTGAACACGGGGGGCACCGGGAGAGGGGGGGTCACCTCGTCCCCGCCAGGGATCGATTGTGGGAGTGCTTGCTCGCAGGTGTACGACTTTGGCAGTTCGGTCACCCTGACGGCCACTCCCAATCCGGGGTCATTCTTCAACCGCTGGGGGGGGGACTGCAGCGGGACGACGCCCACCTGCACCGTCACACTCACCGACGACCGGGACGTGGGTGCGGTCTTCATGCTCCCCCCCGTCCTCAGGATAACCAAGACGGGCAGCGGGCGCGGGAGCGTCCGCTCCGATCCCCCCGGGATTGACTGTGGCGCGACGTGTAACGCGTCCTTCGACCCGAACACGACGGTGGCCCTCACCGCCACGCCGGAGGCAGGCTCTGTCTTTGAGCGCTGGGGCGGGGGCTGCAGCGGGAGTGCGCCGACCTGCACCGTCACCCTGACCCGGGATTCAACCGTGGCGCCGCTCTTCACAATATCCCGCAGCCTTACGGTCACCACGGCCGGCACGGGGAGCGGGACCGTGACGTCCGGCCTCCCCGGAATCACCTGCGGGCTGGACTGCACCGCAGACTACGCGTTCGGCGCTCGGGTCACCCTGTCGGCGGTTCCGGCGGCAGGGTCTGCCTTCACCGGATGGAGTGGCGAAGGGTGCTCGGGCACCGGATCCTGCAGCGTCACCATGATCCAAGCCCGCAATGTGACGGCCACCTTCACCGGCCAGTTCCCCTCGATTGCCGTAGTCCAGGGGGGATCAGGAAGTGGCACCGTCACGTCCAGCCCGGCGGGCATCGTCTGTCCCCCAACCTGCAGCGCCCTCTTCGATTCCGGAACCTCCGTCACCCTTACGGCCGCGGCCACACCGGATTCCACCTTCGCCGGCTGGGGCGGGCATTGTACCGGGACGGGGACGTGCACCCTGACGGTGACCCAGGCCCGGAGGGTCACAGCGATCTTCACCTCCACAATCGTGGTTGAGGTGACCTCCCCCCAGCGTGGACAGTTTCTCACAGTTGGGACGGCGGTGGACGTTATGTGGAAGACGGTGGCGCCCAGCGGGATCATGGCATCCGACGTCCACCTGTCCACCGATGGGGGAGCGACGTTTCCCGCAGCGCTCGTCGCGGGACTGCCCGGAACGGCGCAATCCTTCGCGTGGACGCCCACCGCCGCGCAGCTCACAACGCGGGGTGTCATCCAAGTCACCGCCCGGGACGCCGCGGCGGAGACGGGGCAGGGGCAGAGCGATGGACGCTTCACGGTGATTGCCCCGGACGGATACGCCGGCACTCATTTGGCAGCTCCCGTGCAACGGCTCTCGGGCCGCGCCAGTCGGAAGCGGGCGCCGGCCCTGGCGTTCAATCCCGCCACCGACCAGTTCCTGGCCGTGTGGCTGGACGGGGCGGGGGAGACCTGCGATCTCCTCTCCCCCTGCGACATCGTCGGCCAGGTTGTCAATGCAACCGGCGCCCCGCTCTCGGGGGCCGCGGACATTCCGATCTCGACCTCGACCCGAGCCATCGGCCGCCCGGCGATCGCCTATGACCCCGGCGGGAACCAGTTCCTGGTCGTGTGGGCCGAGGTGAGCGGGAGCGCGACCGAAATCGTGGGCCGATTCGTGGGCCCGGATGGGTCACCGCTGGCGGTGAGTTTCTCGATCACGCCGGGCGCCACCACCACCGGGCAGGCCTTCGCGGCCGTTGCGCTCAACGCGAACGCCGCGCAGTTCCTGGTGGTGTGGACGGATGACCGGAACGGCAATCCGGACATCTTCGGACAACTGCTGGGGGCCGACGGGACCTTTATCGGTTCGGCCTTTGCCGTGGCGACGGATCCCCAGGAGCAGACGCGGCCCGCGGTGGCCTTTGACCCGGCGACGAATCAGTTCTTCGTGGTTTGGGGGGACCACCGGAGTGCCGCCAACGGCAGCGATATCTTCGGCCAACTGGTGAACGCGGACGGCAGCCTGGACGCCGCCGGCAACTTCGTCATTGCGACGGGCGCGTCGACCCAGGCGGCGCCCGCCTTGGACTACAACCCCGCGGCCTCCCGCTACCTCGTGGCCTGGGAAGACGATCGGAATGGCTCCCTGGATGTCTTCGGGCAGATCCTGACCGACGCCGGGACGCCGCCGGCGGGGGGTTCACCCCTGGTCATCGCCAGTGGGGCGGGGGACCAGCAGGCGATCGTGGTGCGCGCAAGCCCCGTCACCTATCAGTTCCTCGTCGCCTGGGAAGATCGAGGGACAGGGGCGATTGCCGGCCGCCTGGTGCACATCAGCGGGAGCCAGGCGAGCGTGAACACCTTTTCGCCGGGGGCCGGCCCTGTCAGGTCGCCGGCGGTCGCCTTCGATACCAACAACCTGACCGCGTTGATCCTCTGGAGTACCGACACGGCCGCCATCGTTGCCAAGACGCCCTCCCGGAGGCTCTGGTCCCGCGTGGCCGCCGAGATCCTGGGTCTCTTCCGCGGAGTGCCAGCGGCCGAGGCCCAGGCCCCCACGACCACAGACGTGTTCGCTCAGAGCGTGGCCTTCGACCTCCCCGCCGCGAGCGGGAGCGGCGGCAGCCAGGGCGGCGGCGGTGGGTGCTTCATCGCCACGGCGGCCTTTGGCTCGCCCCTGGCACCCCAGGTACGACTGCTGCGGGAATTCCGCGACCGGTTCCTGCTCCCGCATGCGGCGGGGCGGGCGTTCGTCGCGTGGTACTACAGGGCGAGCCCCCCGCTGGCGGAGATGATTGCTCCTTCCGAGGCCCTGCGCGCTCTCGTGCGGGTGGGGCTCGTGCCCCTCATCGGGTGGGCGGCCCTCGTCCTGTGGTCCCCGCTGGCAGGCTTGAGCCTACCGCTGATGGCAGTCGCCCTCGGGGCGGGGCTGGCCGCCCGGTGCGCCCGGCGACGCACGGCAGCCGTCGCGAGCCCGCGCCGTGGCACCCGGCGTCGATGCCTGTTCCTGTGGCTCATCGTCGCGGCAGCCATCACGGCCATGATGGGAGCGGGAGGAACGGCAAACCGCCCGGTGGAGGCGCCACGGGTTACCCCGGATCGGCCACCGCGGGAGGAGACCATCCCCCTCTCGCAACCGCGGGCCGAGATCACTTTCGCCACCCCGCAGTTCTTCGCGGTCATCACCGACCTGGGGCGGAAGCAGCAGCGCCTGTACTCGGTGGGCGACGTCCTGGCGGACCCGGCGGATGGGGGCCGCGGGGTGAAGATCCAGCAGATCGAACGACGACGCCTTCGACTACGCGACGCCAGCACCCAGCGGGTTGTTTGGGTGGGAGTGGGCGATCTGGTGCCAGGCCTCCCCGACCGGCGCGTCACGGGAATGGCCCTGCTGGGGGGACTGGACTACCAGTATCGGGTGAGGGCCGATTCGCTTGACCCCGAGCCCCGGTTGCTGGGGATTCGTGGGGACCGCGCCGCCCTGGAGGTGGACGTGCCCGAGCCCAAGCCGATCGCGTCGGTGACGCCATCTCACGCGCCAGATGCTTCCGGAGAGGCAGAGCAGATCCCGGCTTTGCACCGGAAACTCGATGCGACACTCCTCGGGCGGGTGGAGGTGACACGGACCGGGCCGAACACCTACGAGGTGCGTGGCGCGGATCTGCAGGAGGTCCTGGACCACGGGGGTCAGGTCCTGGCCGAGGCCTGGCCCTCGGTCTGGCCCCTGGTCTCGCTCCGGGAGGGGCTCAGCTTTCAGGTCCGGTCGCCGGTTGCCGATGGGGTCCTCGGACCCGGCGGGTTCCGGGTGATCAGTCCCAACCTCGCGCGGCGGGCCGGCATCGAGGTCGGGGATGTGATCCTGTCAGTGAACGGCCAGACGGTCAACCACTTCCTGGACCTGTACCGGCTGTACCAGGAAGTGCGCAGGGATCCCAAGCTTTCCCTTATCGAGATGAGGCTGGAGCGGCAGGGCGTACCGGTCACCAAGACCTACCGGATCCGATAGGCGGAGGGGAGCCCTGAGGCTCGAGCTGAATCGGGTCCGATTATGGTATAATGCTCCGCAGGACGGAACACCGGTCGTGGCGCAGGAACGCACCGTGAGGCTTCGGATCCGTGGGCAATCGTAGCGAGGCCGTTGGGCCCAGGGTCCCCGTCCCGAACGCTTGGTGGCTGTGCCTCCTGATCGGCCTTGCGATTCTGCCCGGCCTCGTGCTGGCGGATCAGCGCCTGACGGCGATCGTCCAGGGGTGGCGGTCCCCGCCGGTCCTCATGCTGATGGAGAGCGTCACCCGTCTCGGGGAAGGGGCCGTTGACATCGGAATCTTCCTGCTGGTGGCCCTGAGTGGATGGGGGCGGGGGGAGCGCAGGCTTGCGATCCGGGGCCTGGCGGGCGCGGCCACGGTGGCGGGCGCCGGCCTCCTGGTCCGGGTTCTGAAGAACGTCGCCTGTCGCGGCCGGCCGAACGGGCCGGCGCCCGGCGTGTTCTTCACCAACTTCCCGTGCCTCCCCGCGCCGTACGCGGAGGCCTCCTTCCCCTCGGGGCACGCCACCACGGCCTTTGCCGCCGCGGTGCTCCTGGCCTGCTGGTACCCGCGGCAAGGGTGGGTGTTTCTGGGACTGGCCGGCCTCGTCGGGCTGTCGCGGATCGTGCTGGGGTCGCATTTTCCGTCGGATGTTCTGGCCGGGGCGCTGCTGGGGAGTGCGGTGGCCCTGGCCGTCCACGCGTCCGTTGCGGCCGCACGGAGAGCTGACGGGGTCCCGGATGCGAGGCACGAGTGAAGGCGTATTCGTCTCTTCCGAGTGAAATGTGTGCAGCCTGAAATTTCGAATATCGAACGCCGAATATCGAATGATGAAGGCCGCGTGGCAGCCGTCGAAGGAATGGCGATGGTTCGACATCCGTGGTTGCCCTTCGATATTTCTTAAGCCTGTGTCGTGTTCGGTTCCGGCTATGCCGGGTCAGGGGGAGGAGGTGTGACGCCATGCAGTGGAGACTCTGGATGCGCACGGCGTTCCTGGGACTTCTTGGACTGGCTCTCGCCGCCTGTGCCGGGGGCGGGTCGCTGGGGCTGCCCACGGTCCAGCCGACCGTCTATCCGCCGCCGGGATTCGTCCATCGCGTGGCGTCCTCCCATGTAGACCTCTACTGGAATTGCGCGCGGCCCGCGCCGGACGAGCTCCGCCTGGAGGGATTGGCCTTCAACCCCTGGGCGTCCCAGCGGATTCGCTTCTTGGAGTTCGAGTTGGTGGGGGTGGATGCCCGGGAGCGAACCGTCTCGGAGGCCAAAGGGGAGGCCGGGGACTTCCTGCTGGGGACGAACCAATCCACCCCTTTTCAACTGAACCTGAGGCCGACGGGAAGCGAGGTCCGGTTTGATCTGTTCTATCAGTATCGCTTCAATGAGGGGAACGACGGTCGCCTGTTCGCCGGACCGCCCGGAGGCCGACCGCTGCTCCTCGCTCAAGCGATGAAGCGCTTCATGGCCCGGGACGTTTGTTCGGAGAGCCAGCACCGGGCGCGTTGACGCTCAGCCGGTAGACCCATGTGCCCGTGCCGAACCACGGGAAGGTCCTTGGGCCGATGGTTCGCCCTTTCGCCGATGTTCTGGCACCGTGCCCCGGGTTGCCCCCACGGCTTTATGGTTGAAGCCACCTCAAGACTATGTTACAAGTGCCATGGATCCCAGGAGGGGTACCGGCCTGAATCAGGGCATGGGGAACGGCGGGCGGGAGTTGCGGCATGCGTGGGTTGAATGAATACACGGTTGTCACGAAGCCGGATGACAATGGGACCTTCGTCGCGTATGTTCCGGCCATCCCAGGGTGTCACGCCGTAGGGGGGACCCCGGATGAGGCGAGGGCCGAGTTAGTCAGTGTTTTTTCGATGATCGTCGAGGAATACGCGGAGGAGGGTCGGACGCTGCCGCCAGACGTTCAGGTGTTGGTCGCCCATGCCGGCTAGGGCCGGTGACATCGAAGATATTGCCAAGCGCCTTGGATTTGTCAAGTCCCGCCAGAAGGGTGGTCACGCCCGCTGGAAGCATCCCGATGGTCGGTCGACGACGATCCCCATCCACCCATCAATGGAAATCGGCGGCTGGCTGTTTCACGAGATCTTGAAACAGCTCGGGATTTCCGAAGAGGAGTTTCACCGGCTCAAACACTAGCCAGAGCCGATCGAACTCTCCAACCCTGCACCGATGCTGATGTCGCTGATCATTTCTCCGCAGGCTCCGAGCCACGGGTGGCTGCCCCTCCCGTGACCTCCCAATCTCCCCTCTCCGCTTCCGCGGTTCGCCGGCGAACGGCCGCGACTCTCCTGACGCTTCTGCTCCTGGCGGGGACGCTCTTCTTTTTCCGGCTCGGGACGCCCGGCCTCTTCGACGCGGACGAGCCCGCCTATGCCCAGGCTGCCCGGGAGATGGTGGAGACCGGGGATTGGATCACCCCCCATTTCAACGGCCGACCCCGCTTCGACAAGCCGATCCTGTTCTATTGGCTCATCAGCCTGAGCTACCGGGTTTTCGGCGTCACCGAGTTCGCGGTGCGGTTCTGGTCCGCCCTGGCGGCAGTCGTGCTGGTCGGCGTCGTTGCCTGGACGGCCGGACGGTGGCTTGGCCCCCCGGCGGACCTGTGGGCCGGCCTTGCGTTCACGACGAACCTGCTCACCGCCGTCCTGGCGCGTGCGGCCGTGACCGATATGCTCCTGACCCTGTTTGTTACCCTGGCGATCCTGGCGGGGCTCGAGGCACTGGGGGGGCCGTCTCCCTCCCGTGAGGGGCGGGATCCGCCGAAGGCGGCGGGCGTGGGATGGGCAGTCCTCGCGTGGGGGGCTGTGGGCCTGGCCGTCCTGGTGAAGGGGCCCGTGGGTCTCCTCATTCCCGCCATGGCCCTGGGGGGGACGCTCGTCGTCCTGCGGGAGGTTGGGGGCGGACTCCGCCGCTTGGTCCCGTGGCAGGGAGCGGCGCTGTTCGGCGCGATTACATTCCCATGGTATGCCCTGGTGCTGGCGGCCAACGGCTGGGCCTTCGTGGAAGGGTTCGTGATCAAGCATCACCTGACCCGCTACACGGAGGTGGTCTCGAGCCACGCGGGCCCGATCTGGTTCTACCTTCCTGTCGTCCTCATCGGCTTCTTCCCGTGGAGTGGATTCCTCCCACGGGCCGTCTGGCAGGCCGGGCTGGTGGCCAGGCGTCGTGAAGTCCGCTGGCCAGCCGACCGCCTGCTGATCGCCTCCGCCTGCTGGGTGATCGGGGTATTCCTGTTTTTCTCTCTGGCGCGCACCAAGCTGCCCAGCTACCTCTTCCCCGCCTTCCCCGGCCTGGCGCTCCTTGTCGGAGCTTCGGCAATTTCAAATTCAAAACCGACAACCGACAACCGGTCAATTGAGGTCGGGCCGACGGATGGCCGGTTGTCAGTTGTCGGTTGTCAGTTTTCAATTGGCGTGGATCCGGTGCCGACCTGGCTCGCACGCGTGGCCCCATGGCTGATCGGGCTCACCGGCGGGGCGCTGGCCCTGGGCTTCGGGATGCTCCCTGTGATCCTGGAGGTCGCTCGGCCGCGAGCGGGCGGCATCCTGGATGGGGTGGCCGCTCCCGTCGGTCTCGCCGGTTGGCTGGCCGGACTCCTGGCCCTGGGGACGACCGGGGCCCTCCTGGCGCGGGGCCCCTGGCGCCCCGCGTTCCTGTCGGGGATGATGGGTCTTCTGATCTTCACGGCGGGGGCTGTGGCGCCGCAGGTGTATGCCATCCTCCAAGGGTCGCTGCGCGAGTTCGCCGAGGATGCCCGGCGGATCCTCGGCGGGCGGGGGACGCTGGTGGCATATGGACTCAATGCGCCAACCATAGTATTCTATGCCGGTCGCCCGGTGACGCCCCTCGGCGCCGCTTCTGCGGACGGGGTGGATCGGCTCCGGCGATTGCTGGAGGCGGGCCATCCTGTCGTGGTCATCACCCGAAGCGTTCACGCGCCGCGCCTGGACGGACTCCCGGGCCTCTTCCGCTTGAAATCCCGTGGGGGCTATGCCATATACTGCTCCGCCTGCCAGGCGGAGCGCAATTCCAAACTGAAAACCGACCTGCCTGTGCGTGGCCGCACGCAGACAGGCAACTGACAACCGGTCCTCTGGGAGGGCAATTTCAAATGTCAAACTGACCTGTCTGCGCCTGCCTGTCGCCGGGCGACGGCAGACAGGTGCAACGCACAGGCAGGCAACCGACAATCGGCCAATGAACGGAAATGACCGGTTGTCCGTTGCCGGTTTTTCGTTGGAAGCGGTTTGAGGTGTGCGACATCCCATGATCCCCTCGCGGACGCAGGACGGCCTGTTCACCGTCATCGCCTCGGAGCTCACGGCGGTCGAGGATCGCCTGCAGGAGCCGGCTCAGGAGAGTGGGGGCCTCCTCACGACCGTGGCGAACTACGTCCTGGCTCCGGGGGGAAAGCGCATCCGGCCGGCCCTTGTGTTGCTGGCCGCCCGGGCCTGCGGCGCGGACCGGCGGGAACGGGCCGTGACGCTCGCCTCGGTGGCGGAGATGATGCATGCGGCCACGCTGGTCCACGACGACATCGTGGACCATTCCACCATGCGACGGGGTCGCCCGTCCGCCACGGCCCTCTGGGGGTCCGATGTCTCGGTTCTGGTGGGGGACTTCCTGTACTCGCGGGCGATCCAGATCCTGGTGGCGGACGGGGACATGCGCATCTTGCGCGCCTTCGCGGATGCCACGGTGTGCATGACCGAGGGGGAAGTCCTCCAACTGCAGCTCCTCCGCGATCTCAAGATCAGCGAGACTGACTACCTGCGGATCGTCACGGGGAAGACCGCAGCCCTGATGTCCGCCGCCTCCCGCGCCGGCGCGCTGGTTGCGGATGCCCCCGGACCCGCCGTGGAGGCCCTGGCGGCCTTCGGTCTCAACCTCGGCATCGGCTTTCAATTGGTGGACGACGCCCTCGACTACATCGCCCGGGAAGAACGGTTGGGGAAACCCGTGGGCAGCGACTTCAGGGAGGGGAAGATCACCTATCCGGTGATCCACCTCATGCGGAGCACGTCGCATGCAGATCGAGCCATCCTGGAGGGGCTGGCGCGCGAGGAGCGTGTCGATGACGACGGCCTGGCGCTCCTGCGCGGCCTGGTGGATCGCTACGAGGCCGTCCCCGCCACTATGCGCCTGGTTGACGACTATCTGGCCCGGGCCCGGGCCCAGTTGGCCGCTGTGCCCGAGTCAGCGGCGTGCCGCGCTCTCCACCGGCTGCTGGATTTCGTCCGGGAGCGCGATTGGTAGGCCACCCGAGGTGGAATTTCAAATGGAAATTGGGTCAATCCATTCTGACTGCAAAGGGTCAGGGAAGATGACGCCGCTCCGTTCTCCATTGACCGGTTGTCGGTTGTCCGTTGTCGGTTTTTCATTGGCTGCGACCTGCTGGTGTCTGTCCTGCTGATGGACCATATCCGGAACTTCTGCATCATCGCCCATATTGACCACGGCAAGTCCACCCTGGCGGACCGCTTGCTGGAGGCCACCGGCGCCGTGACACCCCGCCAGATGGCCGAGCAGGTGCTGGACAGCATGGACCTGGAGCGGGAGCGGGGCATCACGATCAAGGCCAAGGCGGTCCGGCTGACCTACCGGGGCAAGGATGGACGGGAGTACCTGCTCAACCTGATCGATACGCCGGGCCATGTGGACTTCAGCTCCGAGGTGTCCCGGAGCCTGTCGGCCTGCGAGGGGGCCCTGCTGGTGGTGGACGCGGTCCAGGGGGTGGAGGCCCAGACCCTGGCCAACGTCCACCTGGCCATGCGGAACAACCTGGCCATCCTGCCGGTCATCAACAAGATTGATCTCCCCAACGCCGACGTGGACAGGGTGAAGCGCCAACTCGAAGACGTCTTGGCCCTGGACAGCTCCGAGGCGATCCTGACCAGCGCGAAGCTCGGCTGGGGCACGCTGGACATCCTGGAGGCCGTGGCGAACCGGATACCCCCGCCCAAGGGATCGGTCGGGGCGCCGCTCCGGGCCCTCGTCTTCGATTCCTGGTTCGACAGCTTCCAGGGGGTGATCGCCTACGTTCGCCTGTACGACGGGAGCGTGGCCCCAGGGGTGCGGGTCCAGTTCATGTCCACCGGGGCCACCTTCGAGGTCAGTCGGGTCGGGGTCTTTACGCCCCAGATGCGGGCAGCCGATCAGCTCTCCGCGGGGGAGGTGGGCTACGTCATCGCCGGCATCCGGGATGCTCGCCAGGGCCGGGTGGGAGATACCCTCACCGGGGCGGACCGTCCTACGCAGAGGCCGTTGTCGCGCTTCCGCGAGGCGCGGCCCATGGTCTTCGCCGGGCTCTACCCGGTGGAGAGCCAGGACTACCTGGCTCTCAAGGGCGCCCTGGAGAAGCTGCAGCTCAACGACGCATCCTTCTCCTTCGAGCCCGAGACATCCTTGGCCCTGGGCTTCGGCTTTCGTTGCGGGTTTCTGGGACTCCTGCACCTGGAGATCATCCAGGAGCGGCTGGAACGGGAGTTCGGGCTGACCCTCCTGACCACGGCGCCCACGGTGGTCTATCGCGTCGCCCGGATGGATGGGACGGTGAACGAGGTGGATAATCCCAGCAAGCTCCCTCCGCTGCAGGAGATTGCCCGGATCGAAGAACCGTACATCATCGCTTCCATCCTGTCGCCACCGGAGTACCTGGGGGCCATCCTGGCGCTCTGTCAGGAGAAGCGAGGCGTCCATCGGGGGATCGAGTACCTCCAGGACGCCCGGGTCCTCATCGCCTATGAGCTGCCGCTGAACGAGATCGTCCTCGACTTTTACGACCGCCTGAAGTCGGTGAGCCGCGGCTACGCCTCCCTGGATTACGACTTCCTGGAATACCGGGAGAGCCCCCTCATCAAGCTGGACGTTCTGGTGAACGGCGAGGCGATCGACGCCTTGTCGTGCATCATTCACCGGGACCAGGCCGCTCCGCGCGGCCGTCTGCTGGCGGAGCGGATGCGGGAGCGGATCCCGCGGCAACTCTTCGAGGTGGTGATCCAGGCTGCCATCGGCAGCCGGATGATCGCCCGAGAGCGGATCCCGCCCCTGCGGAAGCAGGTCACGGCCAAGTGCTACGGGGGCGACATCACGCGGAAGCGGAAACTCCTGGAGAAGCAGCAGGAGGGCAAACGCCGCATGAAACAGGTGGGCCGCGTGGAGATCCCCCAGGAGGCGTTCATGGCCCTGCTGAGCGTCGGCCAGAACTCAACTCCCAAATGAAACACTGACAACCGACAACCGGCCAAGGGAAGCCGGTGACCGGTTGTCAGTTGCCTGCCTGTGCGTTGCACGCAGACAGGTCCGTTGTCAGTTTTCAATTGGAAGGTGTCCGTTGTCGGTCTTCCATTGATCATGCGAAGGAGAGGTGAGCGTGGGCAAGGCGAAAAGCGAGAGGGGAGAGACGGCGGAGATCAAGGCGGCGACTTCCGGGGGGCGCAAGTCGGTCCTGCGGGAGTACGCCGAGGCCCTGATCATTGCGGTCCTGCTGGCGCTGGTGATCCGGACCTTCGTGGTGCAGGCCTTCAAGATCCCCTCGGGCTCCATGCTGCCGACCCTGCAGATCGGTGATCACATCCTGGTGAACAAGTTCATCTACGCCTTCACCCCTCTCACGCGGGGGGATATCATCGTCTTCAAGTTCCCGCAGGACGAGACGCGGGACTTCATCAAGCGGGTCATCGGGCTCCCGGGGGAGACGCTGGAGGTCCGCGGGAAGCAGGTCCTGATCAACGGGGCCGCGCTGGCGGAGCCGTATGCTGTCTACTCGGATGGGCCCTTTCCCCGGGCCGGGGACCGAGGCCAGTTGGGTCCCCTCGTCATCCCCCCCGGTCAGCTCTTCATGATGGGCGACAATCGAGATCACAGCATGGATAGCCGGGTCTGGGGCTTCCTGGACGAGCGCAAGATCAAAGGCAAAGCGTTCATCGTGTACTTCTCTATCCGGAGCGAGGATATTCCGTATGCCTCCGCCCTGCAGAGCGTGGTGTATGTGCTCACGCACCCCTCTATCGTCCGCTGGAGCCGGCTGGGCAGCCTGGTCCAATGACCCAGACGTGGCTGCCGCCCCTTGACAACCCCCGGAGGCTTGTCTATAGTCAAAAATCAGCGGTCTGGTTGTGAGAGTGCCAAGTCGGCGAGGTGCCGTGCATGCTGAATACCCGACACCAGGGGGTGCTCCGAGCGATCGTTCTCGACTACATCCGCACGGCGGAGCCGGTCGGGTCCCGCACGATCTCCCGCAGGTACGGCTTTTCCCTGAGCCCGGCAACCATTCGCACCACCATGGCCGACCTGGAGGAGTTGGGCTATGTGGCACAGCCGCACATCTCCGCAGGACGCATCCCCACCGACCGGGGGTACCGGTTCTACGTGGACACATTGATGGATCGCCCCCAGTTGAGCCAGGCCGAGGTCCGGCGGATCGAGCGGCAGGTGGGACCGTCGGTGGGTGAGGTGGAGGAGATGTTGCGGGAGGCCGGGAAACTCTTATCGGCCCTGTCACCCTACGTGTCCGTGGTCTTGGCCCCCCGCCTCCATGACAGCCAGTTCCGCCGGGTGGAGCTCGTGTCCCTCGCCCGGGACCAGGTCCTGGTCATCCTGCTGGCGGACACGGACTTGGTCCACCACAAGGTCATCGCCGTGGATGAGGGGATGACGCAGGAAGAGCTGGACCGGATCGCGCGCTACCTGACCGACCTCCTCCAGGGGCGCACCCTGCGTGCGGTGCGTGACCATCTGGTGGCCCAGATGGCCGAGGAGAAGGCGCAGTACGACCGGATGCTGTCCCGGGCCCTCCGCGTCGGGGCCAAGGCCCTGGAGGCCGAACCGGAGGGGGATCTGTACGTGGCCGGCGCGGCTCACCTCGCCGACCAGCCCGAGTTCGCCGACATCGCCAAGATGAAAGCCCTCTTTGCCGCCTTCGAAGAGAAGTCGAGGCTGGTGAATATCCTGAACGATTGCCTGACGGGCGAAGACTTCAAGATCTTCATCGGCAGCGAGATCCCCGTCAGCGATATCCACGGGCTGAGCGTCATCGCTGCGCCGTACCGGCGGCAGGGCCGGGTCCTGGGCGTCCTGGGGGTCCTGGGACCCACCCGGATGGAGTACGGTCGGGCGCTGGCCCTGGTCGAGACCACGGCCAAACTCCTGAGTCGCGCCCTCACGGAGCGGGCGGCGTAACTGAAGGACGATCCTCACCGAGCGGGAGGGCTCGACCGGCCCTCCCGTTCTGTCTGTTGGGAGACATGGAACCAGACGAGATTGCCGTGCCGGTCCCACCGGCTCCGGCCCCCTCCGCCGGTTCATCCGAGGCAACCGCCTCTCCCGCGGCCGAGCCGGGCGAGGAATCTCCCGAGGCCTTGCGGGAGACCCTGGCAGCCAAGACCCGGGAGGTGGAACGGCTGCAGGAGCGCGTGTTGCGACTGCAGGCGGAATTCGAGAACTCCAAGAAGCGGATGGCCCGCGAGAAGGCGGAGTTTCTGAAGTTTGCCCACGAGGGGCTGATCCTGGAATTCCTCCCCATCCTGGACAACCTGGAGCGCGCCATCGCGTCGGCCCGGCGCGAGGTGGGGTCGACCCCGCTGCTCGAAGGGGTCGAGATGACTGCCCGCCTCTTCCGGTCGGTGCTGGAGAAGGCCGGCGTGAAGCCCATGGAGGTCTTGGGCCGGCCCTTCGATCCCGACTATCACCAGGCGGTTGCCCAGGTGGACTCGCCGCACGGGGAGGCCAATCTCGTGGTGGAGGAGATCCAGAAGGGCTACCTGTTGGAGGGTCGGGTCCTGCGCCCGGCCATGGTCAAGGTCTCGCGCGCCGCCTCCGCGAACCCGGGGGACGACGCCGGCGGTGAGGGCGACCAGGCGTGAATCAGAAGCGCGACTACTATGAGATTCTGGGGATCGCCCGCGCCGCCTCTCCCGAGGATATCAAGAAGGCCTACCGGAGGCTGGCCCACCGGCACCATCCGGACAAGAACCCCGGAGATCGTTCTGCCGAGGAGCGCTTCAAAGAGATCAGTGAAGCCTACGAGATCCTGGGCAACCCTGAGAAGCGGCAGGCCTACGACCAGTTCGGTACAGCCGGGCCCGGGCGCGGCTTCGAAGGATTCGGGGGCTTCGAATCGGGCCTCGGCAGCATCTTCGACGATATCTTCGAGGGGTTCTTCGGGGGTCGGACGGACCGGTCCGGCCGGGGGGCGCAGCGGGGCGCCGATCTCCGGTACAACATGGAGATCCGCTTCGAGGAGGCGGCCCTCGGCGTCGAGAAGGAGATCATCGTTCCGCGGCTGGAGACCTGTCACGTCTGCCGCGGCAGCGGAGCCAGGGCCGGGTCGCAGCCCGTCGTGTGCCGGGCCTGCCGGGGGACGGGCCAACTTCGGTTCTCCCAGGGGTTCCTCACGGTCAGCCAGACCTGCGGCCAGTGCCGCGGCGAGGGCCGGGTCGTCGACCATCCCTGTCCGAACTGCAAGGGGCTGGGACAAGTCAAGGCGGAGCGGACCCTGACGGTGAAGATTCCCGCCGGTGTGGAGACGGGGACCCGTCTCAAGCTGGCCGGTGAGGGGGAGGCGGGCGTACGGGGTGGGCCGCCGGGCGATTTGTATGTGGTCATCACCGTGCAAGAGCATCCGATCTTCGCCCGCCACGGCGATGACCTGACCTGCGAGGTCCCCATCAGCTTCAGCCAAGCGGCGCTCGGGGCCCAGATCGAGATCCCCACAATCTCCGGGCGGGCCACGCTCAAGGTTCCGCCGGGAAGCCAGACCGGGACGGAATTCCGCATGAAGGGCAAGGGGTTCCCGAACCTCCGCGGGTACGGGCGCGGGGATCTCATCGCCCGAATCTTCGTGGAGGTGCCCGCGCACCTCACGGCCAAACAGCGCGACCTCTTGGAGCAGTACGCCCGGCTGGAGAACGGCGCGGGAAGCCCCTTGGTTCAGGGCTTTTGGGAGAAGGTGAAGGCCCTGTTCGACTGATCCCTCAATTTCACATTGAAAACCGACCTGTCTGCGCCTGCCTGTCGCCGGGCGACGGCAGACAGGTGCAACACACAGGCAGGCGACCGACAATCGGTCAATGCGGTTCCGATCGTCCGGTTGCCGGCCTGCGCCGAGCACAGGCGAGACGTTGTCCGTTGTCAGTTTTCCACTGGCCCGGTGCCGCCGGTGAGCGATTCGAGGCTCCATCATCGACGATTCTTCGTCCCGGGCGAGCGCATCCGCGAGGGATGGGTGGAGTTTACGTCGGCCCAGGCGCACCAGTTGACGGAGGTTCTCCGGCTCCGTCCAGGGGATCAGGTGTCGGTGTTTGACGGCACCGGGCGCGAGATCATCGCCATCCTGGCGGCGGCAATGCGAAGGCGCGCGACCGCCCGGATCCTCGGTGAGGCGCCGGCCCTCGCCTCCCCCCGGCTGGCCGTCACGCTGGCCCAGGTGGTTCCCCGGGGGGCCGCCATGGACCTCATCGTCGCCAAGGCAACTGAGCTTGGCGTGGCCCGGATCGTCCCGCTGGAGGGCGAGCGCAGCGTTCGCCGCACCTCTGCCCGCGCGCCGCGTTGGCTCCGAATCGCGCAAGAGGCGGCGGAGCAGTGCGGCCGAAAGGATGTGCCCGAGGTGGCTGCGGCCTGCACCGTGGTGGATTTCCTGCACGGCCACGGCCGGGACACGCCGCTCGTAGCCTGTGAGGCAGGCGAAGGGAGCCGGCCCCTGCCGGCGGTGTGCCAGGAGCTGCAGGGTCCTGCAACCCTCACGCTCCTGGTTGGCGGAGAGGGAGGTCTCAGCCCCGGGGAGATGGAACGGCTCCGTTCCCTCGGAGCGCACCTCGGCTCCCTGGGCCCCCGACTCCTCCGGACGGACACCGCGGCCCTGGCGGCCCTGGCGGTCATTCAGGCCTGCCTTGGCGACTGGGAGGTCAGACCGGGCGGCGAGACCGACGGGCGATCCGTGTCGTGAGGACGGAGCACCGGTATTTTCAAATGGAAAACTGACAACCGACGACCGGTCATCTGTCGGAGTGGACCGGTAGTCAGTTGTCGGTTTTGCCTTGCCGGAGGGTGCTGCATGGCAGAGGTCCGGAGGATGGTCCTGGTAGACGGAAGCGCATCCCTCTATCGTGCCTTCTTCGCGCTGCCGCCCCTGAGTAACTCGAGAGGCCTCCCCACGCACGCAGTCCTGGGATTCACCACCATGTTGTTGAAGCTCCTTCGCGAGGAGGAGCCGGACGCGCTGGCGGTGGCCTTCGACGGACCGGGCCCCACGACCCGCCACCACGAATTCGCCGAGTACAAGGCCCAGCGCCCCGAGATGCCCGAGGCCATGGTGCAGCAGGTCCCGTACATCCATCGGGTGCTGGAGGCGATGCGCGTCCCGGTCCTCATGCTCCCCGCCGAGGAGGCGGATGACATCCTGGGGGCCGTGGCGGTGCGGGCGGCGGCGGAGGGTACCCAGGTGACCTTGGTTTCCGGGGACAAGGACCTGTTCCAGCTTGTGGGGGAGCGGATTGCCGTCCGCGACACCATGAAGGAGCGGACGTGGGGTCCGGCTGAGGTGCTGGCACGGTACGGGATCTCTCCCGGGCAGTTTCCGGACCTCCTGGCCCTCATGGGGGACAGCATTGACAACATCCCTGGGGTCCCGGGGGTCGGGGAGAAGACGGCCCGGGACCTGCTGGCGCGCTTCGGCACGCTGGAGGCGGTCCTCGAGCGGGCGGCCGATTTGTCCAGACCGAGGCTCCGGGAGGCCCTGCGGACGCAGGCGGGGCAGGCTCGGTTGAGCAAACGGCTGGCCACGATCCGGACGGACCTGCCTGTCCCGTGGGCCACCGCGGATCTCTCACGCAAGCCCCCGGACATCTCAGCGCTGCTCGACCTGTTCCGCGAGTTGGAGTTCTCCCGGCTGGTCCAGCAGTTCAGCCAGGCCTCGCTCGCTTGAGCGAGGCCAATTTCACATTTCAAGCTGATCCGCCTTTGGCGGAGACAACCGGTCATCTGCCGGGATTGACCCGTTGTCAGTTGTCGGTTGTCCGTTTTCCATTGAGGAGAGCCCGTGCTGGTGGTCGGCCTCACCGGCGGCATCGCCACCGGGAAATCCACCGTCGCCGCCATGTTCGCCGCGCGCGGGGCGGCCGTCGTGGATGCCGACCGGATCGCCCATACGCTCCAGGAGCCGGGACAGGGCTGCTACCAGCGGATCGTGGAAACGTTCGGCACCGGGATCCTGGATGAGGCGGGCCGCATAGACCGCAGCCGTCTGGGCGGGCGGGTCTTCGCCGAGCCTGTGGCCAGGGGGCAGTTGGAGGCGATCATGCACCCGGCGATTCGGGAGACATGCCAGGCCGAGATCCGTGCGGCCGAGGCGTCCGGCCGGACCGTCTGTATCGTGGACGCGGCCCTGATTCTGGAGACCGGCCAGCAACACCGGTTCCACGCGATCGTGTTGGTCTCCGCGCCGGAGGATATCCAGGTGGCGCGTCTGGTGGGCATCCGGGGGCTGACGGAAGCAGAAGCGCGGCAGAGGATCGGATCCCAATGGACGACCGCGGCCAAGGCGGCCGTTGCCGACTTCGTGATTGACAACGGCGGGGACCTGGCGACCACCGAGGCGCAGGTGGCGAGGGTTTACGATGCCCTCGTGGGAGGGTAGGGGGTGAGGTTGCGCGGGGGTTGCGTTTGGTTGCCCGCCAGAACGGCTTCCAGGGCTTCTGCCGCCGCCCGGTTGCTGCCCGGGACCGCGTGGGTGTACAGGTCTGCCGTGGTGCTGATGGAGGCGTGGCCCAACTGCCGGGAGACCGTCAAGAGAGGCACCCCCGCCTGAATGGCCAGGGTCGCCAGGGTGTGCCGGAGATCGTGCGGGCGAATCCGGCGGATCCCGGCAGCCCGGAGGGCCTTACGCAAGCCCGCCCGCACCCGCTCGCTCGTGGTCGGCATGGCTGCGGTCGGTCCAGGGAACAGCCACCGGGCCTCTCCCCCCTGGTACGCCGCTTCTGCCTGCCGGGTCTCTCTCACCCGATCCAAGACAGCCATCGTAGTCGCCGGCACGTCCACCGTCCGGCCCTTTCCGCTCTTGGGAGAGCTGATGTAGCCTCGGCGCACCGTCCGGCGGATGTGGATTTGCCGCCCGGGCACGTCGAGATCCCCAACCTGCAAGCCGACAGCCTCCCCCATCCGCAAGCCCACCGTGGCCATCACCAGGAGGATCGGGTATTGCTTGGGGCAGACGCGGTCCGCGGTCGTGAGCAACCGGGCCAGGTCCTCCTGTGTGAGGTAGTCCGCCTGACGAACCTCCGAATCCTGGCGGCCCATGCGCCCCTCGATCCGCTCCACCGGGTTGGTCCGCAGGAGCCCCTGGTTCACCGCCCGTCGGCAGATCCCCCGCAGGACGACCCGCAAACAGCTCAGCCGCCGCTTGGACAGCCCCTCCTCCCGGGCCGCTACCCACCATGCCTCCACCCGGTCGGGGGTCACGTCGGTGATCGGGAGCTTGCCGAAGACCGGCAGGAGGCGGGATCGCAGAACGTCCGCATAGGTGATCAACGTCCCTCGCTTCCAATCGGGAGCCGTCACCCGCTCCCACTGTTCTGCAATCTCCTTGAAGGTGGGGGCCGGTGCCGACTTTTCAGAGGGCTCCAGTATCCCCACGTCCCCCAGGGCCAGCTTGGCCTGAATCTTCGCCGCCGCTTCCTTCGCAGCTTTTTTCCCAGTTTCACCCGCCCCGATCCGCTTCGCCTTCCGTTTCCCCTGGTGATTGATGAAGAGCCACCAGGCGCCGTCCCGTTCTCGGATTCTGACGCCCATGCCTACTTCCTTTCCCTCCGGGCCAGGTACTCCTTGATGAGCCGTTGCACCAGGGCGTTGATGCTCGCCCGGCCCCGACTCTCCCGCTCCCGCTCCGCAGCGTCCCGGAGCTCCCGCCACGTCGCCTCGTCCACCGTGATGCTCAACCGCACTGCCTTCTCCTCCTCTCGCTTCCTGGGCATTGGGCACTCCTTTAAGTGTGTACGCTTTAGAGTATATGCACCTCCCGAAGATATGCAAGGGAAAAAATGCTTCGAGAAGCCAGGAAGCGAAGAGGCCCACAGCGGATCTGGGTCTCGCGATCATAATCCCTTGCGACAGGCAGCCCTCCCATGTAGGATACGGCTTGGCGAGCCAGGAAAAGGCTGGGGGGAGCATTCGCTGCTTCAGGAGTTTCATCAGCTCAGAGGTGGGGGCTGACGAGAGGGTTTCTTGCACACCGCTTGAACTCAATGCATGCGACTCTCCAGGGCAGTGCAGATCCAGGACCCGCGGGGACTTGTTGTCACGGTGTCCCCGGATGATTGGGACCATGTCCTCGATGGTCATCCCGAAATGGCGATCCGTTTCGAGGACGTGCTCCAAGCCTTGAGGACGCCAACCGTCATTCAGTCCAGTACCACTGATCCAGAAAGCCAGGTATATTTCTGGTTGAAGCCAATCTCCTTCGGGCGGTTCGCCGGACTGTACGTCGCCGTGGTTGTCAAGATTGACCACGACTCCGCCACGGGTCGAGTGCGGACGGCCTACTTGACCGGCAGACTCGGAAGGGGGAAGCTGGTATGGCTGCACAAACCCTGAAAAGCATGAGAATGAGGTACGACGTCGGGAACGATGTGCTGTACTGTTACCTCGACACGCCGCAGGAGGCGGTCTCGTTCGAGGTTGCGGATGGTGTGCTCCTGCGGGTTGATCCGAACGATCCAAGCCGCGTGGTGGGCTTCACGGTTCTGGATCTTCGCCGCCGGTCTCTCACGCAGCCGGATTTCGAGATCCCGCTGGACACCGAGAATCTGAGAACCGTCGCCTAGGCAACACCTCCACTCCGACTCCGTCGCTCTCCCTCGCCTCTCGGGGGAGGCTCCTCTTCCCATATGTATCCCACCAACTTGAACCTGCCGCCCCGCGCCAAGACGCCAAGGACATGCGCCTCCGCGCCTTATCCCTGCCCCAGAGAGTCCCAATCGTAAGGGCCCACCGCCCGATCATCGGCGGAGGTCGGCCACCACCTCGTCAACGAGGCGGTCAAGGTCGGGGGTGTATCGGTAGGTCTCCATCCAGCGGTCGAAGTCGGAGCGGCGGACGAGGATCTTCCCCGAGACCGTCCGATGCTTGCCGGATGGAGCGGCGATGACGTGAGGCTCCTTCATGCGGTAGTGGGGGAGCGGGTGGTGGGGATCGGTGAGGTGGGCCCGGAGACTGCGCACAGAGAGGCCGCTGTACTCGCTCAGGGCCCCCAGGCTGAGCCAGGGGTCCAGGTCCGTCTGAATTGTCACCGCTTCGATCAGGCGCATGGTGACATGCTACGTTGCCCTACGCTTCGCGTTCTCTGCTCGGCCCACACCTTGGGGGATAGGGTGGGTCGCAGTCAGGGTCAGGCTTCGGCCCCAAACAGGCCTGGCACAGCCCCGACAGTCTGTTTCCCGGGCGCAGCCGGGCCCCGCAGCCGTCGCACAGGTCCAGGCCGCGAAAGGTGAGGGCCAGCACGTCACCACGGGGGCCCTTGGCCTCGTCGTTCACGGTTCCAACCTTCCCTGAAATTCCTTCTTCGCCTGGTGAATGAGCTTGAGCCGTTCGGCCCACACCTCCGGCTTGACCGCTGCGTAGAGGTCGCGAAGGATCGCCACCTCTTCCGGGGTGTAGGCCGTGCCGCCCTTCGCCTGGATCGCCGTCGCCTGCCGATCATTTTCCACCAGCCACACCGTCTCGCCCAGGATTCTACTCGCCACCCCTCGAGGTCTGGTTAGCTTTCTCAGTGGGGTATCCAGTAGCCCGGCTAAGAGGTCCTCGGGTGGGGTTTTCACGCGGTCCACCGGGAGTATGGGTAGAGTGATCTTCACCGTGTCAAACTGCCTTGCGATGTCCAAGAGTCGTCCCATGGGTCCCCCTCTTTGGGTAGGCGTGGGTTACGAATTAATCGAATTTTACGAAGAAACTCCCTCGGCTAGGGACTCAATTCGTTTAATTCGTTTTTTTCGTAACTTCCTCCGCCGCTACCCACCGGGTCGCCGGTCTTGCACCGGACGGATCAACCCCAAGGCAACGAGGGATTGAAGGGCCGCAATGAGTCGGCCACCCTTCACGTTGCGCCGGAAGACGTGATGTAGTTCGGTCTGGGTCAGGCCCCGCTTGCCAGCCTGCCGGATCGCCGATAACGCTTGGTCGGCCACCGAGTCCCCCAAACGGTCGCCGAAGATGTACCGGGCCGATTCCTCCACGTAGTCCCACAGGCCCAACGCCGCCAGCAGGTGTGGCTTACGAATTACGAAAGAACCGTCCAGCAGGGCATAGACACAAGCCAGGCGCATGGTCTGAGCCTCTGCCCGTCCCAGGATCGCCCCGACCAGGCCGGGCCGTCCTTCGCTCAATGGTCGGTACACTTGCCGCCACAACGCCGTGGCCTCCAAGTCTCGGCAAATTGCCTGCGCCGTCCGCCCGAAGGACACGGCCTCGGTCAGCCGGTCGGCCAAGGGACGCACCACCCCTTCGGGCACTGGCTCCCCGTCCGGGAGAAACTTCGACCGCTGCACCGCGAACCAGAGAAATCGGTTTGCCCACCCGTTCGCCGTTTCCTTCTCGGTCAGGTGCCGTAGCAATTCGTCTTGGGTGATATGGCCGACTACAGAGATATGGGCTCCCGTCGCTCGGGTGGGACAGGTCTTGGTGAGTGGGGCCAGGACGTCCACCCCGTCCCAGGCTTGCCGCATGATCGGGCTCAGGATATTCCCCTCGCGGGTGCCGACCTTCAGGACCTGCGCGAATTCGCTCTCCAAGACGAACAGCTTCTTGTCTTCGACGCCGGTGTCGGCCAGGACTTCGACCGTCTGCCCCGTTGGTCGGCCCTTCTCGCGCACCTGCTCGGATTTGTAGCTCGGGTCGCGCACGGCATAGATAAGCCCCTCGCCGCTCGAAAGGCCACCGGACTTGACGCAGTTCCTTACCCAGGACTCATCCGCCAGGCTACACAGGTAGCGTGGCGAAGACCACGCTTGGCCCTTGCGTCCCGCCGCTGTGGGCCCCACCAGGACGGCGAAAAGGTTCAGCCCGTGCCGCGTTGACTCCACCGTGAAGTGCGGGCCACGTCCCACGAGGTTCCCGAAGGCCACTAGCAGGTGAACCAAGATGCCCACGGGGTCGGCTTCTGACCAGGGCTGCACCGCCCGCACGATCTCACCCGCCAGCCCGTGTAGGGCTACGCCTGCCAGGGCCGGCCACGCGGAGGGCACGTCACCCGTCTTGACTTCACCGCCTATGGTCAGAGTATTCAGCTGCTCTTGCATCTCAGCCACAAGGTCGGCCAGATCCGCGCCGTCGCCCCTGATCTTCTCCGCCATCCGGGTGCAGGCATCGAGGAGCCGCCGCTTCCCAGCATCTTCGCGCAGGAACCGGCAGTGCTGCGCCACGTTCGCCGCCGTCACCACTTGCTCCCACAGATCGTGCAGGTACGTTGGCCCGATTTCCTTCGCTTTGGAGGCGTCCCGTCTCTCAAGCTCCCGGTACACCGAGAGCACGTTGACCACCTCACCTTGGGTCACGATGCTCTGAATCGCCGCGAAAACCCGTCTGTTGGCATCGCGGAAGAAATCTGACGGCGTGAGCATGGCCGTCGCAGTCCGCGCCGCCTCTGCGTCTTGCAGACACCCACCCAGGACAGAGGTTTCCGCCTCTATGTTGTGTGGAGTAATCGTCGCCATCGCGGTCATCGCTCCCCCCCCGGTCGCCCGTGCGGGCTCGTCGCGGAGCAGAACCCGTTCAACATCGCGGAGCCGGTAGCGAACCGCGCGCTTGCCAACCCGGACGGCCGGTATGCTGCGTGCGTACGTCCATCGGCGGATCGTCGCCGGCCGCAGATTCAGTGCCGCGGCCAGCTCGTCGCAATCCAACAGTTTCTCCTCCATCTTTCGCGCCTCCCGCGCCACCCGTCGCGCACCATTGCATGACTTCGTGCGCCGACTGGTGCAATCCTACGCGATAGCGCGATCCAGTCGTGTGGGTTCAAACCGCAGAAAACGGGCCAGAAGGAGAGAATTTGGAGAGCGGAAGAAGAGTGAATGGTGGGGTCAGGACAGCAGTCCAAACTCTCGTGCAGCGGCACCCGCTTCGTCGAGGTAGAGTCTTTCCCGGTCCCTCAAAAGTAGTCTCCAGGCCCCTGGGCTCCGCTCCTTTAATCGGGTTGTGCGCGCATCCGGCACCTTGAAGTCCCTTGTAATCTGCCGCTTCCGCCCCGCCCGCTGGAAGCGGCCTTCGGGCTGCGACCCCGGGCGGGTGTTCTGTTTTTATGGGGCCGATGCGAACTATCGTGTTCTTCGACGGCCAGAATCTTTTCCATCTCGCGAAAACCGCGTGGGCCCCGCGACCGTCGGTTCCGGGATCACCGGACGGGTGGCCAAGCTACGACGTGGAGAAGCTAGCCACAGCCTTGGTCTCCCGAGTCCCCAACCGGGTCCTCAGTGGGGTTCGCTTCTATCCCGGGGTACCCGACCAGTCGCAAGATCCGTTCTGGCACGGCTTCTGGTCGAACAAACTGCGCTACCTGGGCAGCCGAGGGATTCACGTCTACAGGGGCCGGGTGAACCCCGGGGGCCAAGAAAAGGGAGTGGATGTCAGCATGGCCATCGATTTGGTCAACCTCACCTACGAACAGCGATACGAGGTGGCCATCCTCGTCAGCCAGGACTGGGATTTCGGCCCCGCCGTGAAACTTGCAAAGCGGATCGCAAGGGACCAAAGCCGGCTGCTTGCCTTCGAGTCGGCATTTCCTTACGAACCCGGCAGGTCCGCACCTCGGGGTATTCCCGGGACCAAATGGGTCCCGATCGACAAACGCCTTTATGACGGCTGCCACGACCCCACGGACTATCGCGTTATCTGACTGCCTGCTGGCTCACTCAACTACCCCTGGCTAAACCTTCGCACCTCGCCAGTTTACTTGCGCCGATCGGACTGCCCCCCACCTTCACGGCCCGGCTCAGGAGGGCTGACCCGTTACTCGCTAACGATGGCCCATCGCCAGAAGTGTCCGCCACACCAAGGAGGCTTGCCCCATCTCCTGGTACTCCGCCTGGCAAGCCCGCACGACCTCTTCAGCATGGCGCGGGCTGCGTCTCGTGGTATCCGTGCCGTGTTCTGCAACCCCACCCCCCCTCAAGCACCTGTGGTTTTTGGATCCCTCTTGTAGAAAAAACTTGACAAAGCCCGAAGGCACCCCTAGAGTACGGGCGACTTCGAGCACTCCTCGCATTAGCCCGCTAAAGGTATCCACCCTCGAGGCTTCGAAGATCAAGTTAGGCCGCAACGATATCGGGCCCAACAGGTGAGCTTACCGCCATCCAGGTGTAACAAATTGCGTCGCCTCCCCGTGCAGCCGTCTGCCCCGCTCTGTGTGCGGGGCACCAGTCTGAACCCGTCATCAGCCTGAGGAAGAGTAATGTCATCCAGCGCAGCGGAGCGACCTACCCGGACTGTCCGGGATCGGGAACAGTCTGAACCGACCAGAGGAATTTCCATGAACCTTGCCGACCTCAAGGAAAAGACCATTGCCGAGCTCACGGCCATCGCCCGATCGCTGAACGTGGTCGGGGCCAGCGGCCTCCGGAAGCAAGAGATGATCTTCAAGATTTTGGAGGCCCAGACGGAGAAAAACGGCCTGATCTTCGCCGAGGGGGTGCTGGAGATCCTCCCGGACGGCTTCGGCTTTCTCCGGGCACCGGATTACAACTACCTGCCGGGACCGGACGATATCTATGTGTCGCCGTCCCAGATCCGGCGCTTCGACCTCCGCACGGGAGACACGGTGTCGGGGCAGGTGCGGCCGCCCAAAGAGGGCGAGCGGTACTTCGCCCTCCTGAAGGTCGAGGCGGTCAACTTCGAGAATCCGGAGCTGATCAAGGAGAAGATCCTCTTCGACAACCTGACCCCCCTCTTCCCCAACCAGCGATTCCACCTGGAGACCACGGGGGATGAGATCTCCATGCGCATCATGGACCTCATCACCCCTCTCGGGAAGGGGCAGCGCGGTCTGATCGTGTCGCCGCCCCGGACGGGAAAGACCGTCCTCCTGCAGAAGATCGCCAACAGCATCACGAAGAACCATCCCGAGGTCATTCTGATCGTGTTGCTGATCGACGAGCGGCCCGAGGAGGTCACGGACTTCCAGCGGTCGGTAAAGGCGGAGGTGGTGAGCTCCACGTTCGACGAGCCGGCGACCCGGCACGTCCAGGTGGCGGAGATGGTCATCGAGAAGGCCAAGCGGCTGACCGAGCACAAGCGGGACGTGGTCATCCTGCTGGATTCCATCACCCGCCTGGGGCGGGCCTACAACACGATCGTCCCTCCCAGCGGGAA
>JACQVO010000260.1 GCA_016209725.1 Candidatus Methylomirabilota bacterium
ACCGTCAGGGGCGAGGATCATCGCGTAAAGGGCATCTGGCTCGGCGGAGATGCTGTTGACGATCTGCCGCATGGTGAGGTAGTCGTCCGTCACGAGCGCCTGGACGCTGCTATAGGCGAAGACCTTGACGAGCTGGAAGCCCTTTCGCTCCGCCTCGGCGAGGGCGGCGGTCCGCAGGGCCTGCATGACGGCCGGGATGAGGACGGCGAAGAGCAGAACGATGGAAAGGGCGATGGAGAGGGCAAACTTCGTCCGCAGGCCGAGCCGGCGGTAAAAGGAGAACGGGGCGTCCGGGCCCATGGTCCCTTGTCTGCCTTCCATCGGTGCGTCAGTAGGTTGAAGTCCCGCCGGGGCGGATGAGGTCACTGCCGTAGGTCGGGGCAATTTGCGTGCCGCGCGGGGCGGTTCTGCGAGGTGCTCGAGAAGGTCAGCATCGGCAGGAAGTTATGCCCGGATCGTCCCTCATGCTGTCCCGGCATACACGCTTCATGTATCCGTTTCAATACAGCCCTCAACCCCCCCGCCAAAGGCGGGCCGGGCGTCGTTAGTCCCGCAGGCTCACGCCCACGAGCTTGTCGGCAGGAAAAGAGTAGAGGTTCAGCTCCAGCCCTGCGACCCGCCCGTCAATCCCTGCCGTCTTGACCAGATGGAACATGAACAGCATGGGCATGTCCGCGACGATGAGCCGCTGTGCCTCCTGGTAGAGCTTCAAGCGCTGCGAGGACTCCATGGGCCGGCGTGCCTTGTCCAACAGCTCGTCCACCTTGGGATTGCTGTACCGGGTCAGATTGTTCTGGGCTGCCTCCTTGGAGTGGAAGAGCGGGTAGAGAAACCGATCGGGGTCGGGCGTGCTGACGGTGAATCCCAAGAAGAACATCTCGCCGACCCCGTTCTTGGCCTCCTCTACCAGGTCACGCCAGCTCTTGGCCTCATGCAGGCGGACGTTGAGGCCGACCTTTCGGAGGGAGTCCTGGACGCTGTGCATGAGCTCGGCATAGAAAGAGAGCGGGGCCGCGTAGACCAGGGTCAGGGTGAGATCCTTCGGGACCCGGGCCTCGCGGAGGAGCTGCCGGGCGCGGGCGGGGTCGTAGCTCGGCTGGACCAGCTCGGGGTCGTAGCCTTCGCTCCCTGGCGGCAGGGGGTTGATCGCCGGGATTGCCGCCCCCCGGCCAAGGATCTGGACTGCCCGCTTGGCGTCTATGGCCCGGATCACCGCCTCCCGCAGGCGCGGATCGTTGAAGGGCAGACGGTCCGTGTAGAAGCCCAGGTAATAGAAGTTGAGTCCGATGACCGGGTGTGGGGTCGTCGTCTGGCTGAACCTGATCCGTTCGAAGTACTTGGGGTCCACCTCGGGGACAAAGTGGATCTGTCCCTGCATGAGGGCTTCGATCATCCGGTCGCTGTTCGGGATGATCCGGAACTCCAGACGCTCGATGCGTGGAGCTCCACCCCAGTAGTCGTCGTTCCTCGCCAGGACCACCTCGACGTCCTCTTTCCACGAGAGGAGCTTGAACGGCCCGGTGCCGACGGGATGGCGACCGAAGGCCTTGCCCGATCGTGCGGCGGCCGTCGGACTGACGATCTTGACGATGGCGAACTGCTGCGGCCGGGGGTACGTCAGCGCGATGACCACGGTCATCGGGTCGACGACCCGGATGTCCTTGATCAGGCCTCTCAGCACGCTCTCGTAGGCGTTTCGGGGGTCGGACGAATAGTGCGGGCTCGTGGCGAGGTATTGGCGTTCGTAGCTGATCTTTACCGCTTCGGCATTGACGGGGGTCCCGTCGTGGAAGCGCACGCCTTTCCGCAAGTGAAATGTGTACGTCAGGCCGTCCGCGCCGACCTCCCAGGACTCGGCGAGGGCGGGTTTCATCTCCTTGGCGTCTTTCGTCAGGACAGTCAGGGCGTCATAGAGGTGCCAGATGACGTGGTCGGAGAAGACGTGGTTGGTCTTGGCAGGGTCGAGGGATTCCGGGTTTGCCGGCAGGCCGTAGACAAAGGTCTTCCCTTCCGCCGCCGGTGGGGCCACCGACAACGCCAAGCTGATGCACGCGGCTGCGAGGAAGCGCCAATGACCGTTCATGTGGTCGACCTGCCGGCCCCGGGGGCTCACCGCGGTCCCGTTTACGGGCCGTTTTCGAGCTTGGCCTCCATAGTGGCGGTTATGCCCTTGATGAGCTCCGCAAGCTTTTGCTGGGGGACTTTGCCAGTGATCTCTATGGTGATCTTCGCCCCATACCGGATCTTTCCCTTGGCTTGTGCCATGGACTCCTCCTTTCAAGACGTCGGCATTTGAAGAGGGCGTTACCTATCCCGACGGCGGGGCCGGAAGTGGATCACGTGACGGCCGATTTTCTTGTCTGTGACCTCCTTTGTCCGCGGATTCATCAGAACCCATGTACCCTGGATTCCCGCACCCCGCCTGCCCGCGCCGGGTGAATCCTGCTCACGGAATCTGGCGTAGTCGCGCCGATCAGGGGGCCTGGCCCCCTCTCCCCGAAAGAGGAGGTTTTCGAAAGTCTCGGCGTCCAGTTCCAACCCTCCGCGTGTGTGGACCAGCTCGTGAAGAAGGATTGCCCCCAAGCGAGGCTTCCCATCATGCTTCGCGGTGAAGGCCTTCTGACAGATAAAGATCTGGTTGGACCCGAGGGTGAAGGATTTCGTCTCTTGGCCGGGCTTCGTCTTGACCCCGCACGAGCCTTCGTTTCCCCTGAAAGTCACGCATACCTGTTCGCCGGTCCTGGCCAGGATGTCCGCCAGGAGGGAGCCGAAGTCTCGAGGCAGGCGGCGGTCCCGCACCTTCTTCTTCAAGACCCCCAGGACGGAGCTGAGATCGCGCATCTGACGGGGTGTGAAATCTTCGAATTTCAGCATGGCGGTACCGTGGAGTTGGATCGTGTACGCCAGCCAGGAGCCGCGCCGGCGAATGCAAGGCCCACGAAAACACGAACACCCTCGCCGACCCCCTGCGCGGTCAACGAGGGCGTAGAAGAACTCCCTACCGACCCAGCCTGAAACATCTCGGTCCCCTCCCAGGCCGGACGCTTCAACCTGCTGTCACGCCCCCGACTCTATGCGAGACCCGGGAGGGCTGTCAAGGGATAACGTCGGATCGCGTGTCTTCCTCCCGTTGCTGCCTGGCACCAAGCCAAGGGGGACGGAGCGAGCCTCCGACCTCACCTTTAGCTCATCCCTGCCGTTCGCTTTCTTTCCGCTGCGGCCTCTGCGCTCAGGTGCGTATCCCACTGCGTGGCAAGCCGAATGCCGACGGGCAATTGGGCCACATTGAAGTCCAAAAGACCATTGTTTATGCCAGCGTCCTCCTGAAACTGCTCCTTCCCGAGAAAGAAAGCGAGGCAGACCGCCGCTTCACCGCAACCCTTCGCAAGAAAGGACCAAGGCTACGACTCATAACGGGCTGAACTCTCGAATGGTCAGAGTCCCTCCGTCGTAAGCTGACAGCCCATCAACCCACCGGGTCACCACGCCTTCGAAGCGGTGAACGGCCTCCATCATCCGCTCCAGGACCGGGTCCAGGAGCTTGGGCGCCTCCTCGGGGTCCCGGTCGGCCAGTAGCTCCGTGGAGCCCTTGAGGTCCGCAAAAACCACCGTCACCTGCCTCCGCTCGCCTTCCAGGGCGCTCTTGGAGGTGAGGATCTTCTCGGCGAGGTGTTTGGGGGTGTAGGACTCCGGCGAGGCGAATCGAGGCTCGGCAGTGGGGGAAGCCCCGGTCGGTTGGGCACACTCGGGGCAGAACTTGGCGCCGGGGGGGAGATGCGTGCCGCAGTTCCCGCACCATTGGGCCAGCGGAGCGGCGCATTCGATGCAGAATTTCGCCCGCGCCGGATTCTGGTGTTGGCACCGGGGGCACTGCATTCCGACACCTCCCCGGGGTGGGCCGGTAGGGGGATCGGCTATTGAGTCATCTGGGCCGTGCCGTTAGCCACCATTCAGAAGTGTGCGCGTAGCCTGCAGCGCCTCCTGCGCGACTTCAGCCGGGTTCCGCGCCCACGCCGCCGGGTTCGGCGCCTCGTAGGTGAGATAACCGTCGTAGCGCGTCGCCGAAAGCCGCTGGACGATTTCCCGAAAGGGAACGCTGCCCTGGCCCGGCGGCAGCCGGTCCAGCGTCTTCCCCGGCTGCAGGCCATTCCTCGGGACGTCGCTGTACTGGAAGTAGGCGATCTCCTGGGGGGCGAGATCCTCGAGGCTCCGCACGTCACCGCCGCTCCGGCCGAAATGGTAGGTGTCGAGCAGCAGCCCGCAGTGCGGGTGGCCGGCGCGCGCCAGGATGTCCCGCAGGGGCTCCAGGGCGTTGAACTGCTGGGCTTGGGAGTTGAACTCGAGGGCGAGCCACACGCCGTGCTCCGCGGCGATGTCGCCGACCTCGCGGATGCTGGACACGGCCCGCTGGGCATCGCCTCGACCGGGATCCACGGGGCTCATGACGGTCGCGCATTCGAGCGCGGCGGCCCAGCGGCAGGATTCGTCGAAGGCCTGCAGCAGGCGGTTCCGCTCCGTCCCCTCGGCGAACATCCACCCGAGCTCGACCCCGACGCAGGCGACGGGGAGGCTGCTTCTCCTCACGAGATCGAGCACCTCGGCGGCCGACCGGCCCGCCTCGGAGGCCCGGGTGAAGTCCACGCGCCGGAGCTCGATGGCATCCCAGCCAGCGGCGCGCGCGATGCGCAGCACGTCAGCCAAGGGTGTCGTGTCCAAGGTCCACGTATGAAGCCCGAATCCCTTCTGCACCGTTTTTCTCCTCTTTGATTGCAATCAACTCTTCGCCTCGCTCCCTGCGGGGCCGTCTCCGGCGTCGGGGGCGGGCTGACCACCTCGTCTCCGGTTGGGCGCGATCGGTGGTCGCTTGTGCGGGGGGAGTGGCGCATCATGGCGACGCACGCGTGGAGGGTGCGGTCGCCGGGCGATTGGCTAGTGGAACCGCCCCGCCACGGGCTTGCCGCCGAAGAATTCCTCCAGGACCTCGTCGTCGTCCAGAAAGTCGCCCAGCCGGTGGTATCGGCGGACGCTGTCCACCCCTACGGTGAACCCCAGATAGAAGGCCGTCGCCTCGGGGACCGTCAAAGACGTCTTCTGGGCGATGGTCTGGATCGTCCGCTGCATGTCGGAGAAGGATTCGCGGCAGCCTCCACAGCTCCCCGTGAAGCGGAGTTCCAATTCCCCCTCCCGATTTCGACCGAGGCTCACGTGCTCCTCGTTGTCCCAGCCGGGGAGGAAGAGTTTGCTCGACCGTTCCTTGGTCTTGGCCATGCTGCCTCCTGAAAGCGGGTTCCCTCGCGCGCGTGGGATGGCATTATAGCCGCCTAAGGGGAGAGATAAAAGAGTCCGTCATCTAATGCATCTGAACCGCAAGTCCGCCTCTGGCGGACAAGCCCGCAAAGAAATCCCCCATACCCAAGAGGAACGGCGGGGGAGTACACGCGGTGCAGGCCGGAATAGTTTGGCCCGGGCGCAGGGGCCGGGTGCTTGAGACCGGATGGGCCTTTGCGGTCTTTGCGGACTCTGCGTGAAGAATTTCGGGTCAGTCCCTGCGGCCGGGAGGATGGGGGAGCACGTGGGCCGTTGCAGCCGGGAAGTCGAAGGCGATCCGCGTGCCCTCCAGGAGCAGCCCATGCTCCAAGGGGCTGGAGACTACGGCCAGGAGCGTGCCTCCGTCCCAGTCAATGTCGTACTCGGCCGTGGAGCCCAGATAGACGGCCCGCCGGATGGTCCCGACGAAGGCCCCGGAGACGCCGGTGGATGCCTGGGTAAGCCGGATCGTCTCGGGGCGGACCACCAGCGACGCGGCCTCTCCCACCCGGAGGTCGGACCGGGAGGCCGGGACTTCCAGCGACCGCCCGCGGACGAGGATGCTGACCCGGTCGGGCTGGATGTCCGTCACGTCCCCCTCCAGGAAATTCACGCGCCCGAGGAAATCGGCCACGAACCGGCTCGCCGGCCGGGCGTAGATCTCCAGAGGGGCCCCGACTTGCTGCACCCGTCCAGCGTCCATCACGACGATCCGGTCCGAGAGGGCCATGGCCTCGGACTGGTCGTGGGTCACGTACACGCTGGTGATGGCCAGGCGGCGCTGGAGCTTGCGCACCTCGCCCCGCATCTGCTCCCGCAGTTTGGCATCCAGGTTGGAGAGGGGCTCGTCGAAGAGGAGGACCCGCGGCTCCGTGATGATGGCCCGGGCCAGGGCGACTCGCTGCTGCTGACCCCCGGAGAGCTGCTCCGGCGACCGGTGCTCCAGTCCGGCCAGGCCCACCAATTCCAGAATGCTCTGGACCCGGAATTCGATCTCACTCCTGGCCCGGCCGCGCATCTCCAGGCCGAAGGCCACATTCTGTGCCACCGTGAGGTGGGGGAAGATGGCGTAGCTTTGGAAGACCATGGCGGTGTTCCGCACATGAGGCGACATGGCGCTGACATCCTGCCCGTCAATGAGGACCCGGCCGGACGTCGCCGACTCGAAGCCGGCGATGATCCGCAGGGCCGTCGTCTTCCCGCAGCCGGATGGGCCGAGGAGGGTGACCAGTTCCCCATCGTTGACTTCGAGGGTTACCCCGTCCACTGCGGTGACCTTGCCCGCCGGTCGCTGCGGATCCTCGAAGGTCTTGGTCACGCTCTCGAGCACAACACTCATGACTCACTCGCGTTCAGGGGTCAGGGGCCGGGAGTCGGGGGCCAGGGAGGTCCAACTGTCGCGTACCATCACCTGTTGTCAGCCTCTCTCTTCATCAAGGCGTTCCGGAGAGAGTATAGCTGCCTTCCGAGTGAGGCTACCTGTTCGAAAAGTGGAACGAACTGGTCCACTGAGGAGTATCCGAGACGCCGAGCAATCTCGAGACAGGTTTCTGACTCCGCGAGAGAAACCTGGGCAATTGATATGTGCTGAAGATACTCCTTCCGGTGTTCCCTGGTGTGGCCCTCGGCGATATTGGATGGGATGGAAATCGCTGCACGCTGCAATTGGCTCGTCAGCCCGTAGACCTCTCGTCGTGGAAAAACCTTCGTCAGGCGGTAGATGCGTTCTACCAGGTCCATTGCCACCTGCCAAACGCGAAGATCCCTGAAGCTTTTGATCGCCATCTCTCCCCTCCTCTCAAGAGCAGACATCGAGTATTTGGGCTCCAATCCCCGACCCCTGAACCCCGACCCCCTGCCCTTATCTGTCTTATCCGAAGGCGGCCTGGTACCGGTACTCGAACAACTGGCCCAGGATCAGACGGATAATGCCGATGGCGAGCAGGACGATCAGGATCAGCAACACACTGAAGGCCGCGGCCGCGCCCAGGCGGCCCGCCTCTGTCTGGGACAGGATCTGGACCGTCATCAGGTTCCAGTCGGCCGACACCAGGAAGATGGCGGCGCTGATGGCGGTCATGGCGCGGACGAATGAGAAGACCAGCCCGGAAAAGAAGGCCGGAACCAGGAGGGGAAGGGTGATGCGCCGGAAGGTAACCGGGGTGGACGCGCCGAGGTTCGTGGCCGCCTCCTCGATGGCCGGATCAATCTGGCGCAGGCCCGCCATGCCCGACTGGATGCCGACAGGGATGTAGCGGAACAGGAAATTGGCGACCAGGATGATCGCAGTGCCGGTGAGCAGGAGGGGCCGCTGGTTGAAGGCCAGGATGTAGCCGATGCCGATCACCGTCCCGGGCACGGCAAAATTCAGGATGGAGATGAACTCCATGGCCTGGCGTCCCGGGAACCGCCGGCGGATCACCAGGAAGGCGATGGCCATACCCAGGAGACCGGCCAGCGGACTCGATGTCACGGCGATGATCAGGGTGTCCTGGATGGCTTGGGCGCCCACGCCGAAGACGTATCCGAAGTTGCGGAGGGTAAAGCGGTGGTCCGCGCCCCACGCGCGGGAAAAGGCGCCGACCAGGATGGTGGCGTAGAAGAGGAGGACGAAGAGCGCCACGGCCGCGCAGGCGATGAACAGGACCCACCGCATCCTTTGGCTCACGGCCCGAATCACCGCGCGTGTCGGCTTGCCGGTGACCGTGACGTACCGCTTTCGCGAGATCCAGTACCGCTGGACCAGGAAGGTGGTGACTGATGGGATGAGGAGCACGACGGCCAGCGCCGCCCCACCCGGCAGGTCGTACATCCCGGTGACCTGCAGGTACACCTGCACCGACAGGACGGGAAAACCGCTCCCGCCGAGGATGAGGGGGTTGCCGAAGTCGGCGAGGGACTCGATGAATAGGATCAGGAGAGCGCTGGCGATTCCGGGCAGGCACAAGGGGAGGGTCACGCGGCGGAACGCCTTCCACCGGGTGGCCCCCAGATTCATGGCCGCGTCCTCCAGGGTGCCGCCCAGGGACTCCAGGACCCCACGCAACGTGAGATAGGCCACAGGGAAGAAGGTGAAGATCTGAGCCAGGAGCAGCCCCCGCATCCCGTAGATGGCGAACTCCTGGAAGCCAAGGAGCTGTCGCGTGATCAGGCCGTTGTTGCCGAACAGCAGGATGATGGCCAGGGCGCTGACGAAGGGGGGGGAGATGATGGGGAGGATCGCCGCCAGGGTCAGGAGCGACTTTCCCGGGATGTCGGTCCGCGTCAAGGTGAAAGCGAACAGGAACCCGACGAGGGTCCCCCCCACGGCGGTCAGGACTCCCATCAGGACGCTGTTCACGAAGGCCTGACGGATGAACCAGCTCCCCAGAAATTCCCGATAGAGTCGGAGCGTGAGGGTACCGTCGGGGAAGAGGCTGACCGTCAGGACGCGCGCCAGTGGGTACAGGATGAAGAGCAGGAGCAGCGCGAAAATGGCGGCGATGGCGGCGCCCAGGAGCGGTTCATCCCGGAGCCGGCGGAGATCGTAGACCGCCTGCGCCCACCAACGCACGACGGCCTGCGTCCCCACCGGCGGCTACTTCGGCGCCCGCAGGACCTCGTTGATCCAGCGATCCACCAGGCGCTTCTTCTCCTTGCCGGCCCAGATGGCGTCATAGTTGATCGTGGGGATCTCGTCGAAGGCCGGCAGGCCCTTCGCCAGCTTCGCCTTGGCGTGGACCGGGAAGAAGTAGGTCTTGGCGTCCGTCAGGGCGGCCTGCCCCGGGGGGGAGATGGACCAGTCCACCAGCTTCTTGGCCAGGTCGGAATGGGGAGCCCCCTTCAGGATGGAGATGGCCGGGGCCTCGAAGCCCACGCCCTCTTTGGGGAAGGTGATCTTCAGCGGGTAGCCCTCTTCGATGAGCTGGAGGAAGGCCGGCGTGAACTGGATCCCAACGCCCGCCTGCCCGATGGCGGCGGCCTTGGACGGGGCGGTGCCGCTTTGGGTATACGTCTGGATGCTGGGGTTCAGCTTCTTGAGGTAGTCGAACGCCTTGTCCTCGCCCATGATCATGACGAGGGCGGCCACCATGTTGTAGCCGGTTCCGGAGGTCTGGGGGCTGGGGGTCTGAACTTGCGCCCTGATGGGCTAACAACCAGATCATGAGCGAAAGCAGTTGAGGAAAACGGGTGACACTCCAAAGCCGGGGTTCCCGGGAAGGACCCCCAAGGAGTGTGACCCATGGAAGGGAACGGCGAGGTTCCAGGG
>JACQVO010000035.1 GCA_016209725.1 Candidatus Methylomirabilota bacterium
GCTCGGCAGCGCGTCGAAACCTGCAGGAACGCCCCCGGCGTTCCCGCAGGCGGTTATGAGCGAAAGGGCAGCTTTCGCGAATAATCCGGGCTAATTTCATTGCCGAATTACCCGACTGCCGGAAGCGTAGGCGGGGCGCCTTGCGGGTGTGGCGACTCCGGATCAAGGTTTGCTGCCCGGGCGGTCCTTCGCTGCCTTCTCGGGCGGGCTCTTTGGGCGACCCTGCGGTGGGGGCGCCTTGCGGGTCACGCGGGGCGGCGGCTTCGTCTCGGCCCGATCCGGGGAGAGGCGATTGGCGGGCTCGCCCGGCAGCGGAGGCGTGGGCGGGCGCACCGCCTCGAGGCGACGAGCCTTTGGTTTGGGCGCTGCCGGCGAGGGGCCGGCCACCTGCGGCTCCGCCCGCTGCGGCGGCGCCTGGCGCGCGCTGGGCGGCGTGCCCGCAGGACCCCGCATGGTGCCGGGCGGGATTTCACGTCCAGGAGGCGAAGGCGGCTGGGCGCGATCGGCCGTGGGGCGCTCGGCCGTGCTTTTGCCGAAGCGCGGACGGGGCAGGACTGGAATGGTCTCGCCCTTCTGGGGCGCTTTGACAAGGCGTGGTCCTGGCGTGGGAATTCCCGCCGGCCCCACGCTCCGCTCTCCGCCGGGGGCCGACCCCGACCCGGGGTGCGGCGGGCGAGTGGCAACCACCGATCGGCCCAGACTCCCCTCGGGGGGCCGGATACCGCGGGTTCCCGTGGGCGTGAAGCTGGCGGGCGTTGCGGCGACCTGGGGCCCGGTGTGGATCAACCGGAGGTCCTTCACATTCACCTGGCCGAGGCGGGCGGATGCGATGGGGCCGCGGCCGAAGTGACTCTCCCCAACCGCCACCACCGCATGCTGCACGCCCACATTGCGGTAGATATTGATCGTCTGCACGTTCACCACGGTCGTCCGGTCGATGATCACGTCGTTCACCACGCGAGGGCCGCCCCAGCCGCCCCACCACGGCGTGTGGACGAAGCCCGGCCGCCCCCACCAGGGCACCAGTGGCTCACCCCAGCCAAGCGCCACCCAGCCCACGACCGGCCCGCCGATGCCGACGCCCACCTGCACGCCGGGCCCGCCGAAGAACGCGACGAGGGCCGGGGCATAGACCGGCCTCACCACCAGCGGTCCCGGCGCCCAGGCCCAGAAGCCCTCCAGATGGATCCAGCGCCCATGGTGATAGGGGGCCCAGCCCCACGGCGCGGTGTCCACCCAGCTCCAGCCGTAATACGGATCGAGCGTCCAGGCGCCCGTGCTGTACGGCGCCCATCCGGGCCCCACGGCGGTCGGCACCCAGACGGGGCCATAGGTGGGTACGACACGCCACGTGCCATAGGAGTCGAGATCGTCCACCCCGTATACTCCGGGAGGGACATAGCGGGCGCTCACCGCGTCCAGGAGCGCATCCGTGCGGGCGTAGTTCCATGTGTCCCAGTCGTCCAGGGGCGGCGCCACATAGGAGGTGACTTGCGGGCTTGCCGTGCCCTCGATGATTGCCTCCTCGCTCGGCGAAATGGCAAAGGCTTCCCCGCTGGCAGGGGTGACGGTCGCGCGGCCGCCCCGGCGGGCGATGAAGGAGGTGCGCTGGCCGATGACGGATACGCGATAGTAGCCGGCGTGCTCGAGGGTGAAGGCCGCGTTCGGCGTGTCCACCTCCACCGTGCGTCCGGGCTCGAGCGTGCGCAGGTCAAAGGAAGCATGGCCGGTGGTCACCTTGAACTGGAGAAAATCCGGCTCGTGGTTCTCCAGGCCGATCTGTGTCTTGGCCCACCCGCGCACGAAGGCGCGCGCGCCGATCTGGAGCTCCAGATTGCCCGGGGACCCGGTATAGATCTCGTCACCCGGAGCCAGGGGAGTATTGACCTGCGCCTGCGCCCAGTCCTGGGCCCCGGGGCGCCAGAAGGATACCTGGCCGTCCGCGAAGCTCAACCGCGGAGGCATCCGGCCGATCGCGGCCTGCTGCGGGTCCGGCGATTCAGCCCCCTGCGCGGCGGTCGCCACGCCTGCCAGCACCCCGAGCGCCAGCATGAGTCCGATGATCCCCTTGGCGCGCATCCCCGATCCTCCTAACCCGGCTCAGCCGGAACCAAAGATGAATTTCGAACGAGGGCCCATTCCGGGACCGTTTCCCCTTGGCCGTTCATCATTCGACATTGTCACGCCTTTTCCTCACCTTCAATGTTATAGTACGCGGCCGCAGGTCCTGCCGTTTCATGGCAGACGGAACTAATCCTTGACACCCCCGGGGCGATTTCGTATCATGCGTTTGCGGGGTGGAGCAGTCCGGTAGCTCGTTGGGCTCATAACCCAAAGGTCGCTGGTTCAAATCCAGCCCCCGCAACCAATTGTAGGCAAACAGCCTCCTGCTCCATCAGGAGGCTGTTCTGTTTTATCCGCCCGCTGATCTCCGCCCGTCGCTCACCTGCTGGGGAGGGAAGGGGCGAAATAGTCAGGTCGCCGTCAAGATGCTTGGCGATCTCGGCTTTTCCTTGAGCAGGATCCTGTCGGAGCAGCTCATCGAGGCGTTCGAGTTTGGCCCACACCCAGGCCGGATGAACCTTGGGCGATCGGAGAGGAGGGGACTGCTCAAGTTCTAGGAGTCGCCCACGAAGTGGCTCAAGGACCTCTTCAATTCTCCGGAGTTCAGCCCGAACTGTCGGCGAATCGCTTCCTTCGGCGAGGAAGCGGACGAGATTACCCGCCTCGCGCTCAAGTCGCAGGATTTCGGCTTTGATTGATTCCACCTGCGCACCCCGACCCATCAGGATTCCCTCGATCTGTTCGTTGACGGTCCGGACGAGCGCGTGGACCACCTCAGGGCTCATAGCCTCTCGGAACTTGGCCAAGACAACCCGCTCCAGGCGATCTTGGCGGTACCCGGTAGTGTGCCCACAAACTGACGTTCCCTTGTGAGCAGCAAAGCCGCAGCGGTACCAACCGTACCGGTAGACTGTATCCCCCTTCTTCCGCGTGGCCGTCTGCGCGATCATCCTCGCTCCGCAGACGCCGCACCGGAGGAGGCCGGAGAGGAGATGCGGGGAGTAGGCGACACGCGCTCCGCCTTGCGGCCGTCGTTCACCTCCACACCGGAACCGCTCCTCAAGGAGCTTGAGCCGCGCCTGTACTGCCTGCCACAACTCGGGGTCGATGATTCGCAGGTCGGGGCGCTCTTGACGAACC
>JACQVO010000034.1 GCA_016209725.1 Candidatus Methylomirabilota bacterium
CCGGGTAGCGTAGGGGTCGTCAGTGGCCAGGGCTGTAGTGCGCCACGAGCGCTGGAGCCGGTGGGGATGCGCGTCATCCACGATTACCAGGGAGTCTCTATCCGGCTGACCGATGAGCGCCTTGCACATATCCTAGAGCATCCGGAGATGGAGGGCTTGGCGGGAGCGATCGAGGAGACCTTGGGGCACCCCGAGAAAGTGGTCGAGTCTCTGAGCGATCCGGAGGCGCGGCTCTATTACCGGTTCTAGGTTGGTACCCGCGTCGGCGACAAATGGCCGTGCGTGATCGTCAAGTTCACAGGCGAGGACGCCTTTGTCCTCACGGCCTATCTCACCGAGAGGGCAAGGAGGGGAGTACAGATATGGCCGAGAGAAAGGTGAGGATCTGGTACGATCCGGAGGGTGACTATCTCGAGGTGATGTTTGACCAGAAGCCTGGCTATTTCCGCGAGACGTCGAGCGACCAGGTCATGGAGAAGGTGGACGAGGCCGGAAACATCTTGGGCTTCTCGGTCATGAAGGTCAGCGCCCTGAAGAAGGCCCCCCTTGAGGTGGCCCTGTGACTCTCTGCCATCGGGATCCCTGAACCCTACCATTTATTGGGGATGTTGCTTCCGAACGTTCCTTCCGCATGTGCGGCGGCCAACACCTCTTGTAATGGGGGACGGCCATGAAATTATGCGTATCTCCTGACTGAGCCCTGCCACGAACCCCCAAGAATCTGCGTGCCGTGCCTTCCACGATCGGCGCCAAGGAAGTTCCCGGAGTCCTGCAGAGCACCAGCCTCGACCCCTCATAGCTGTCTGAGCACGATCCCCGCTGGCAGCGGCTGCGTTCCGGGTTAGGCCGGAGTGTGAACTTGCGCGATCGGTACCGCGGTGCCCTGATCGGCGAGGCCATCGGGGACGCCGAGCGGCGGCGTGCGAGGGAAACGGGCAAGCAATGGACCGGAGGAATCGAGCAGGGGCGGGGAGGTGACACCCGGCCCTTGGGCTTTCGCCTTGGCTTTTTCCGGGGAGTGATGCTACCCTTCTGCGATGGAAGATGGTGCCGGGGGGAGAACTCCCTGAGCCAGGCCGACGGCCCGAGGGGACAGCGTGGACGCCGAGAATCTGATTGAGGTCGCGACTCCGCTCGGCTTCACCGTCCGCTGCACGCGGCGCTACTGGGAGTTCATCGTCACGCACAAGCATCCGGTGCTCCGGGGTCGCGGCCCGGAGGTTGCGCAGGTTCTCGGGGATCCGGACGAGATTCGCCGCAGCCGAAAGGATCCGACGGTATTGCTCTTCTACAGGGGAAGCGCTCCGCGCTGGTTGTGTGCGGTGGCGCGTCGCGAAGACGACTCGGGTTTTCTGATCACGGCCTACCCGACGGATGTCATCAAGGCAGGAGAGACGATATGGACAAGATCAAGGTAGTGCACGACGCCGTGGGTCACACGCTGACGGTCTGGCTGGACGATCCGGCCATAGAGCACGTGTGCGAGGAAACCAGAGACGAGATCGTGCTCATGAAAGACGCGAGCGGTCGGGTCATCGGATTCGAATTGCTGCACTATCGACCAACGCAAGCCGAGGCAGGTCTCGCGGTGGAGACTGTCGTCGTCGGCCAGCCGTAGCCCTTTCTCAATTGGCTCTTGTAATGCGTTCTTAACTCAGTGGAATAATCTTGCTGGGGTCCCCTGGCCATGCAGTAATCGGGGACGTACGTGCAGAAACAACTTGTCGGTTCCGCACCGAAAGGGGGCTCTCGGAGATTCTGGCAGTTGAGGACGTTCCGGAATGCGATTGAGACCGACGGGTTCCCCGTGTTCACCCGAATACGGGACGTTGCCAAGTTGAGCAAGTTATGGTAGCGTCCCTCCCGCCATGCCGAGACAAGCCCGCTTGGATGCGCCGCACACGCTCCATCACGTGATGGTGCGGGGCCTGGAGCGCCGCGCCATCTTCCGGGACGACGTCGACCGGGGGGACTTCGTCGGGCGCCTGGCCGCGCTCGCGGAGACGGGCGCGCTCACCGTCCTCGCCTGGGCGTGCCTGCCGAACCACGCCCACCTCCTGGTCCGGACGGGCACGCGCCCCCTGGCCCGGAGCATGCGGAGTCTGCTCACGGGCTATGCCGGGCCCTTCCACCGCCGCCATCAGCGGGTGGGCCACCTCTTCCAGAACCGGTACAAATTCATCGTCGTGATGCGGGACCTGGCCGTTTCTTGGCCATCAAGGCAAATCCCTCCTCCCGACGCCGATGCAGATTGTGAGACATAGCGCGGATATCGCGGACACTTCGAATACCTGCCAAGCGACGGGACCCCTAGTCCCTCAGGCGGTCTCTGCCTTGTCGGAGAAGTAGGAATCCGCACGCAAGATGTTCTTGCCTGCGTGCAAGCACTCGAAATGGGGACCAGCCGCCCCGGCGGCATCGCGAAGCCGATCGATGGCTCGTCGGTACGCCAAGGGCGAGGCGAGCAACGCCTCTGAGACTCAGTGCCCTTCCCCGGCCATCTCAAGCGCCTGGGAGTAGACGCTGGGTTCGATGTAATAGGCCCGTGCCTGCATGAGATCCAGGAGGGGCTTGACTGCGGGGATGGCGGCCTGGGATTTGAGCAGAAGGACGATTTCGACGGCACCCAGAACCGAGATTCCTAGCCGATCCGCCTCGCGTTGAAGGATCGCGTCGTCGCTGAGCAGGACAGCTCCGAGTTCCGCAGCCAAAGCCAGAACCTCCTGGTCTCCGGCGCCTCCCCCGGGAATGGCCGCCCGGACCGTTATCGCGGCTGGTGCGGTCTCGTCAATCCATACTCCCAGGGCCTCCTGAAGTTCTTGTCCGACAGGGCGGCCATGCGCCTCCTCGATCACCTCACGGCGCACCACAGGGGGCACGACGACACGTTGGAAGAGTGCACGGATGAGCCCGAGGCACTCCCCCTTGGCCAGGCCTATCGCCACATTGGAATCCAGGACGGCGATCGTCCCTGGCTTGGCGGCTGTTGCGGAATATGGTGCTGGACGCTTGCGAGAGCCCGTGTCGCGAGGGGGCCACGGGCAGCCGGAAGGCCGATCTCACCCAGCCGGTCGAGGAATGCCTGGTAGGAAATCCCCAGTGCCTGAGCAGCCAGTCGGCTCGAAATGGCGCCATTCCGAAACAAGGTTAGGATAGCGGCCTCCTGCGCCGCTTTCGCAGCCGCTTGCCGCTGATCCTCCTGCAGGTTCTCAGGCAGCTCGATGGTTACATTCAAACGCATGGCCCGCCCCTCCCCCCTTCATTGTGCAGGAGGATTATGGCACAGAAACCCGTTGAAGGGAATCACCTGACGGCGAGCCGGCTGCGGAGAACCGGAAAGCAATGGGGGACAGGGCCGTCTTTTCGCTGAAAAAGGGTACCGGACACATTTACGGGGCTAAGTGGTTGATTTCCCGGATGGGTGACCTTGATTCTTGGCGGCTGGCACGCCAAGTCGGTCTGCCGTGAAACCGTATCCGTTGGTAGATGATCTCGTGCGCCCGCTGGTGAGGGTGGCGATGCCCCGGGCCCCGCGCCTGGATGCGCCGGGAAGGCGGATACCCGCGATCCGTATTGGATGAACAAGCGCGCCGTCGCCAGCCAATAATGGGGGACCGCGATGTGCCGAACCTCACCTGGCAGGACGGATCGCTCCTGGCA
>JACQVO010000261.1 GCA_016209725.1 Candidatus Methylomirabilota bacterium
CAGATCGAAAACGGGCAGCGCGACGTGAAGGCTTGGGAGCTCGCGAAATTGGCCCAGGCGCTTCATGTGTCTATCGTTGAACTGCTTGGTGCTACCGAGCCAGTCGGTGCCTCCACGGTTCTGTGGAGGAAGCAGCCAGCCGAAAACACGCAAATCCTGGAGGCCGAATTCCTTGAGCGCTGCCGACAGTTTGCGTTCCTGGAAAGTTTGGTCGGCCCGGAAGCATGCCGTCCCTTTCCCTATCGAGACGTGAAGCCGAGCGGCTTTGGGTGGAACGAGGCTCGTGACCTCGGCCAGGAGATGTGGCGCCAGCTCGGCTTAGGAGACCGTCCGACCAAGGCGCTTGTGTCTGTTCTCGAGGAACAATATGGCGTGAAGATCTGGTATGCCGACCTGGGGGCTGAGTGTTCGGCGGCCTGCGTTGTGGGTGAATTCGGGCCAGCAATTCTCATGAACAGGGAAGAGGCTCCGTGGCGCCGAAACTTTAATTTCGGCCACGAACTCTTTCATCTCATTACGTGGAGGTCGTACTCCTCCATTGAACCCCGGACCATCCACACGCTCACCGACCCGATGGATCGGCTTGCCAATGCGTTTGCCTCGAGCCTGCTCTTGCCGTCAGACCTCGTGATCCCTGAGTTCGAGCGCCGGCTCCACGACCGAAAGATCAGCTATGTGGATCTGATCAACCTCGCCAGAGAGTTCGACGTTTCGTCTGAGGCTCTCCTCTGGCGTTTGGTCACCCTGCGCCGCATGGATCAAGGGATCGTCGAGAGCCTCCTCGCGGATGAGCGATTTCGGAATCTGGATCGCACATCCATGCCAGGGAAGTGGTGGGTTCCGCCCCCGATGCCAGAGCGGTTTGTTCGTCTTGCGTTCGTCGCCTACCAGAAGGCTAAGCTGTCGAAAACCCGGCTTGCAGAACTCCTTGGGGTCAGCCTTCCTGATCTTCAGAGCACATTGATGGAATACGGCCTTGACGAGACCGCCGATTACGACACCACAGTGTCGGCTGCTGCTTGACGCGAATGTCGTATTCGAGGCCCATCGTCGGGACCTGTGGAATCCCTTACTCCAGAGAGTCTCCATAGCCGTCCCCTCCTCGGTAGCGCGCGATGAGGCGAGATTCTACGATAGTCGCGCTGGCATGGTTCAGATCCATCTCCCCTCCCTTATTGCCGATGGGAAGATCACGGAAGTCGCGGCGAGCGCCCAGCAAATCGAGTCGGTAGTCAATTTCTTCACCCCTGCGCATTCAAGCGCGCTCGGCGCAGGGGAGTTGGAGGCCCTGGCCATTCTCCAAGCGTCGGAGGAGGGAATTGTGTTCTGCACCGCGGACAAGCTGGCGATTTATTCACTCGTCCTGATGGGTTTCTCAGAGAGAGGAATCTCGCTAGAGGAGGTGCTCAGGCAGACCGGTCTCACGAAGGCGATCGGGCTCCAGTTCACCGAAGCGTTTTTCCAACAGCAGATTGCAGTCGGCCAAGAAAAACGCATCAGGGGGGAAGGCCTGCGGCAGTGACAAACCGCAAGCCGCAACGGCTCCGGAATCGATGAGGGCGGCCCCAGGAGGACTTCTGCCAATACCGGGACTGCCCGCTGGCCCTGCAGGATCAAGAGGGCCAGGGCTTCCCGGTTTCGGGAAAGGTCGTCTAATCCTGTTGCCAGATCCTCGAGGCCCATCTGAATCCTCAACGCACTCTGACGATGACCACGGCACCCGCGGCCATCGCCGCGGCGGCATAGGCAAAGGCGGCGACCGGCGAGACCGCCGCCCAGAGGAGGCCAACGAGAACGCTCGCCGCCAGGTCACCGATGCCATTCACCGTGCCCAGCACCCCAAAGGCGATCCCCCGTGATTCCGCGGCGGGCACAAGGTCGGCCGTCATAGCGCCCTCCAGAGCGTCCTCTGCAGCGATGTAGATGCCGGCCAAGCTGAAGAGGCCGAGGAGGTAGGCGGGGTGTCGCCACGAGAGGGCAAAAGCCAGGACGAACCCGGTGGCCGTCAGGGCGCCTGCCACATATCCAAGGATCAGGATCCCGCGACGACCCAGCCGGCCTGCCTGTCTGCGGGACGCAGGCAGGTCGCTCAGAGCGCCGATTGGGTAGGAAGCGCCGGCATAGAGGACATTGCGAACCACGTAGAACAGGGCCCCCATCTGGGCAGCCGCCACGACGCCATACGCTGGCGTGAGCAGTTGGGTTGCCGCCAAGATGAGGAGCGTGTGGGCGAAGTCCCCGATCCCAAAGACCCCCACCCCCACCAGCCAGCGCCGGTACGCCCGGGGCAAGCTGCGGATCGTGGCCCAGAGTCGGATCCCATGGTTTGGCGCGCGACGTCGCTCTTGGACCATGAGGCCAAATGCCAGAGCCGACCCCACACCCGGGATGAGGGTTAAGAGGAACACCGTGCGGAACGGCGCCGAGGGGTCGCCGGCACCGTGGCCCTGAAGCAAGGCGAGAAGCCCCACGGCGCAGAGGGGCCCGATGACGGCCCCCAGCGTGTCCCCCGCTCGATGGAACCCGAAGGCCTTCCCGCGGGCTTGGTCAGACACGGATTCAGCCAGGATGGCATCCCGCAAGGGCCCGCGAATCCCTCGCCCGAACCATCCCAGGGTGCGGCCGAGCAGCACCAACGGCCAACCAGCGGCAAAGGCGAAGATGGCCTTCGAGATCCCTGTCAGGAAATAGCCCCCGACGCAGATGCCTTTGCGGTGCCCGATCCGATCCGTGTACCATCCGGCCCCGAGTTTCACGAAGCTGGAGACCGCGTCCGCTATGCCCTCGATGGCCCCCAGGGCTGCTGCTGGAACGCCGATGACCGCCAGGAATGCCGGCAGAATGGCCGTGGCCATCTCGTGCCCCCAGTCGCTGAGGAGGCTGGTGACACCCATGCCCATGACGTTCCGGTTCAACCACCCCCCTTCGGTCGGCGCCGACGAGATGGCGACTGCGTTTCCGTCAATCCCTTTCATCGTGATTCTCAGGGGGAATCCGTTCGCCACCTTCCACGGGCGTGCCGCTGATCGCGGCGACAGCCCGGATCCATGACTGCTCCTCGGCCGGCGTCTTGGGCTCCCGGCTGAAACGGTAATCGTGCTTCCGCAGATACTCTTTCAGATCCCGCGACAATGCTTCCCAGGCGCGCGCCTGAACGTCCGATAGGATCCGAAAGCTCTCGCCGTCCTCGATCAGCGAGGCCGCTGCCACGAAGTGGTGGAGGCACGGGCCCGCCCCGTCCTCGAACCGTTTCCGGAGGTCCGCGTCGCCGGTCACGGGATGCAGCAGGTCGCGAAGCGCTGCCAGACTCGCCCGCTCATAGTCCGCCGCCGCCTCGCACGCAGGGCACGGATCACGCGGCGTCAGGTCGGAAGCCAGGTCGTCCAGGAGCCAGCCGTACAACCGGGCCAGGCTCCGCCGGTCTCCCCCCCTCGTGGCACCCAGCGGTCGCAGCAGGCTCGTGTGGGCTTCACAGAAGCCCCCGGCATCGCGCACGCGCTCGTACACCTCCGCGTGGGCTTTGCCCTCGCGCAGGACTTGAATCAGGAAGTCCCGTCCTGCCCCCTGCGCCATCCGGCACACCGGGCAGCCGGACGCCGCCAGAGCCGCCTGCCATCGCGCCAGCGTCAGTGCGTGGGCCACCGGTCACCTCTCGTCGGGCTGCCAGGCCGTGTCGCCTGCCACGGCCGCCAGGGCCCTCGCATAGGCGGGAGTCTGCTCCCGTCCCCCCTGGCAAACCTCGTCCTCGGCTCCACGTTCCAGCGCGGCATCCAGGGCGGCTTTCAATGAGGCCACGACTTCATGTTGCCTTGCCGTGACGAGTTCGCGGACGCCGGATGATGGGCGGAGTTCGAGGACACCCCGCCAGTGGACGAGGCACAAACCGTGGGACGCCAGATACATCTCCCGGATCTCGGGCAGGCCGGCGGCCGGCTCCAGTGCCCGGACGAACGCCTCCGTGACGTACGGGACGTACTGCCGATGCGACTCACACGCCGGACACACAGTCTTTCGCGCCAGGCGGGAGATGAGCTTGTGTAGCCGCTTTCCGGAATTCCGGCGATTGGCCCGCAGCGGGGAACCGGCGAGACCGTCCGCGCCGAGGTCCCGCCGAAGGTCTACCAGCCGCCCCCGTGCCTGATCCAGTAGCCAGTCGTAGAGCGTCCCCGTGCCGAGACCATCGCCACGATCCACCGGCTCGATACGGACCAGGGCGCCGGCGTGCGGCGCACATAGCCCCCAGGATCCCAGGAGCCGCAGCAGCATTCGCCCGTCATCCTTGCCCTCGCGCAAGAACACCCGGAGATAATGCAGGTCTGCATTCCGGAGCAGGCGGCACAGTGGGCAGCCCGCCAGCCGAAGGGCCTGCTTGAGGTCGCTGACCAAGAGCATATCCGGCCGACTAAATCTCTCTGACGGTCCGGTCGCTTCTTCTCTGACCGGCGCTCCGGGTGGCCGGGTCATCTCCCGTCCTCCAGGGTACCCGTTGGGTCCTCCTCTTTCCCGCCGAGCCGGCGGATTTCCTCTTGCAGGGCCTCGATTTCCTTGCGCAGGCGCCCAGCCTGAATCTCACCCGACTTGGCCTCGCCCCGCGCGCCCGCCAAGTTCAATTCCAGGACCTTCACATCCTCGGTGAGCTTGTGCACCTGAAACTGCAGCGCGGCGCGGCGCGCGCTCTCCTCCGCCCACTCGCGGCTGACCTCGACCAACCGCCGCTCAAGCTTGGCATTCTCCAGGCTGAGCCGTTCCACCTCGTCCATCCGGCGTCCATCGCCTTCCTCGGCGGTTGTCCGGTAAGCTCTGCGGCCCCCCGCCTGCTCTACACGGGAGAAGCCGAGCCTTCGCGTATCTACCCCAGGCGCGAGATCTCTCTCGGGGCCGAACACACCCGCCTTCCCCACCGTCCACTCGAGAAGGCGGCCCCAGATGGCGTCCTGCTCCTCCTGCGTCGGGCTCACCAAGGGCGCTTTGGCCTGCCGGAGGAAATCCTGCAAGCCCGCGTGTAAGCGTTTGGCCTTGAGGATGTGCGCCTCCAGCAGTTTGGGCAGGTTGGAATGGTCAGGGGCCACACGCAGGATCAGGCTGAGGTGCGGCAGGCACAGGCCGGCCGAGGTCTCGAAGGCCCGCGCGAACTCCATGTCCGAGATGACATCGAGAAGGAGGCCGAGGTCCCGCTGCTCCATCGCGCCTGCGGCGCGACAGGCTGGACAGCGCCGCCTGCTGCGCCACGGCGGCAGCCACGCCCAGGCCCGGCCGCCCCAGGATCCGATCCACCGTGTCCACCAGCTCCGAGAGCTGGTGCCCGCCCGAGCGATGAGGCGCTGGAGCGTTTCGATCCGCCCCCGCAGGAAGACCTCGTAGTTGTCCGTCAGGCCGACCGGCTTCTGCGGGATCTGGTGGATGCTCCAGGCGTGGGTATTGCAGAGGCCCCGAAAGGGAAATCTCTTTTTTCCCTCCGGTATCCCTGAGGAGGGTTCCGCCAGGAGCGTTATCAACACCTCGCGGCCGGCCTGGAGCACCCGGGCACAGATGGGGCACCCGGGCCCGGCCAAGGAATCTCGCAGATCAAAGTATTCATGGATACGTGGCGACTCATCGGGGGAAGCAGCGTCGCGGACATCTCCCTGCTCCGACCCGGCTGGCTTCGAATCCGTGACTCTTGGGGGCTCAACCCATCGTGTCATGGTGCTAATGAGACTCGCTCACCGCAGCCCTGCCCAGAAGATCATTGCCCGGGTCGGGGCATCGGAGGCCGAGCCGTACCGGTTACTCCGACGTTACGGCCGGGTCCCCTATCCGCCGGGCGTGCCGTCGCGTGGAGCCCCCATGGGGGGTCGGCGTCAGGCGTTCGATGGCTTCCCGCGCCCGGGCCACTCCACGCAGTGTATCGGGATGTGGTGAGGGCAGCCCGGCAAACAGGTGGATGAAGTCCCGGTACGCCGCCTTCGCCGCGTCAGGATCCAGGCACTCCAGCGCAAGCCCCCGCATGAGGAAGGCTTCCTGATACAGGTGAAGGAAGTGATGGAGGAGATCCATGTGACTGGCCAGCCGGATGGCCTCGTCGAGAGCGGCAACCGCTCCCCGAGGGTTCGCCGCCCGGAATGCGGCTGCCCCGCATTCCATCAGGGGGCGGATCGGCGCCAAGACGTCCCGTGCCGTCTCTGTCTCGAAGGACCCCTGCTCAAGCCGTGTGATTAGGGCCTCGTGACGGGATAGGGCCTCCGCCTGGCTATCGGTGAGGACCGCATAGCGCGGCGCCGAGCCGAGTCCCACTTTGGCCCCCGCGTCGAAGGCGTACACCCGCGTCTCCCAGAGGGCCCGCGGGCCCTTTCCCATCAGGCGGGCAGCCGTCAGGGGGGCGAGGGTCAAGACCACGAATTGCTCGCCCTCTCCTTTCACCAAGGCGGAGGCGAGCGGTGACCGAGGCTCCCGCATGGCCCGCAACCTGAAGTGGATGTCTGGCACCGGCTGTCGCATGGTCCTGCCTGAAAGGGCGATGGTCGGTCAGCTATCTTTCCGTCACCACGCCACGCTGAGGCGCGGCGACGAGACCCAGCACCCTGACGACGACCCGGGAGATCTCATCGAGCATCTCGTCCACGACTCTGCCCGCATCGGGCGACAGCGACCCGTAGCCCCGGAGGGCCTGGCTCTTGGTATCCTCCAGTGAGACCCACAGCATCGAGACTTCCCCTCGGATCTCCGACCGCCGCGACCGCGCCACGATGCCGGTCCCGAGCCGCCGGGACGCCCCGAACACGGCCTCCCGGGCCTGCTCGCACTCCGCATGTATTGCGCGACGCTCCCCGACATCCAGGTCGTCGTCGAGACGGAAGGTGATCCCCGCCAGCGGCTCAACCAGCAGCCGCTCGATCCGCCCCACGGCCTCCTCAACCAGCCGCAGCGTCGCGCCGACGGCGCGGATCTGCGAGGAGTTCAACACCGCCAATTCCGCCTCAGAACCCATTGTGCTGCTCCATCGCCACGCCGGCGATGCGCGCACTGGCCCGCAGCCACGCCGCCTCTTCATCCCCTTCCGGTTCGTGGCGCACGCTCCAGGACTGTTTGCGCAGGTACTCCTCCGCCTCCCAGCGGTCCACCTCGACCCGCGCCAGCAGGATCGCGGCGATGTCCCGTCGCAGGCCTGGATCACTCGCCCGCTCCAGGAGGAGCGGCGCGTGCCGCAGGCAGAGGGCATAGGAGCGCTCGAAGGCCCGGCGGCCTTCAGCATCCGTCAGCACGGCGAGCAAACGGTCCGCTGCACGCGTCTCGATCGTCTCCAGGTGGCAGCAGAGCGGGCAGGCATCCCTACGCAACATCCGCCCCCGTACCCCCTCCAGGAATGACTGAGGGGTCAGCCAGAGCGTCTTCACCGTACGCCGGACGCGTTGCGAGAGTGATGGCCTGCCGCCTTTACCGTCCTGGGGCCGCCCACTCTCTCGCCAGCGCGCCGGCAGGACGCGGACGCGCCCGAGGAGCCTGTCGGGGATCGGCTCGCGAATCTCCCAGAGGAACCGACGCAGGGCCGCCACACACCCATCCAGGAGCTGGCTGCAAACAGTGGCGAGCACGTCGGGTGCGGCGCGGTCGGCAAACAGCCAGGCATGTTCGGTACACAGGTACTGCGCCTGGCTCCAGCGATAGCGGATCTCGACGTTGCTCCGGATCTCCTCTTCCAGCCAAGCCAGATACTCCTCGCGGCCCTCCGCAGCCACTCGGCAGAGACTGCACCCCGGCTGACGTAACAGCCGACAGGTCTCCTCGAAGGCTGGCGACCAACTCTCGGACGTCCCGGCTCGCACGGTCACATGATCCCCGATGGCGGCCGTGAGGGTTTCCCGGGAACTCGGGCCGGCCGCCAGGAGGGGGCGGATCCTCTTGTCCTGGTCCGCTCCGTGCAGCCGCCCCAGGATCTTCCGGAGGGCATCCGCCATCCTGCCATCACTCCCCGTCGCCTGGCTCACCGACAGAGTTGCGCGTGCCTCTTCCAGATGGCGGATTTGTTCCTCTGCCAGACATTGCAAGATGTCCCACCCGGCCAGGGGGGCCGCCGTCAAGAAGTGGGGAATACAGAGGCCGTGCGATGCGCAAAAAGACTCGCGGATGTCTGCCTCCTTCAAACATTCAACGATAACCCAGCCGTAGCGGTCCCGCTCCTCACGCTCCGACTCGCAGGCCGGGCAATCCGCCCAGGGACGCAGGCGCCCGGGGGACGGCCGTCCGTCCTGGCGGGCTCTCCGGCCTTCCGAGGTTACATCCGCCTGAACGCTTCGAAGCCAATCCGCGCAGGACCGGAGCACGTATCCTGCCACGAAGGAAGTCCGATCGGGCGCCCCGTGCTCCAACAGGTGTCGGGTGTGGCGCAGGCAGAACCCATGTGCCCGCTGCAACCGGTCCATCGTGGGTACATTGGCGTATTGCTCCGCCAGGAACCAGAAGTAGTACCGTGTAAGGTCGGCGGCTGCCTCGCGGCAGAGGAAACATCCCGGCTTCTCCAGCCATGCAAGGGCGTAGGCCCGCCATGGATTTGGACGCTCCTGCCCCCGCCGCCGACGACGCGGAACCGGCCTGGGGGTCCCGTGGCTGTCGCTGCCCGGGGAGCCGGCCATGGGAACCGCCACCGACTCGGGGGTCGCCGGCGATTCCGCAGTGGCGTGTCCACCATGCACTGAGGTCACGATGAATCCCC
>JACQVO010000262.1 GCA_016209725.1 Candidatus Methylomirabilota bacterium
CCAGACGGTGCCCTACCCGGAAAGCGGGATCCCCGACCTGTGGCTGAAGGGGATCACCGTCTACCGCTGTCGGAAATGCCGGGCCGAGTTCCCCGAATTCCCCAACCCGAAGCGCCTCCACCAAGGGATCGCCGACTGGCTGACGCAAAAACTCTTTCCCCTGACGGGGCCGGAGTTTCGCTTCCTCCGCAAACAGATGGGCTTGAGTACCAAGGACCTCGCGGAAATCATGGGCGTGCACCGCGAGAGCGTGACCCGCTGGGAAACGGGCGGGGAGCGCATCGGTGCGCAGAGTGACCGCCTCATCCGGTTGGTGTACGGGGTCTGGTGCACCCCCGAGGGAGAGAAGCTGCCGCCCCATTTGCAGCGGATTCGGGACGCCCTGACCTCCATCCAGCGGAAGCGGGAACGGCGCCCCGCGAAGGTCATCCTATCCCCTGCGGCGCTGACGGTTCGATAGGACCATCGGGCTTCCGTTCGCGATGGAACAGAAGCCTTCCCGGGATCGAGGGCTGGGTTTCGGTGTGTGCCCGGGGCCTTGCTGTATTCAACTGGCGGACATGGTGTGCGGCGCCGTGGCGCGGTCGTTCAAGGGGAGACGGCGGAAGGGGCAGCGGAACTTCCGGCGGATCATCGCCCACCTGCGGGACGAATGCGGGACGTTGGAATGCGGGACGTTGCGTCCCGACGCTCCTTGTGCCTTGTGGAATGCGGGACGTTGCGTCCCGACGCTCCTTGCGTGCCTTGTGGTAGGCTCTCGCCTGCCATGCCCCGTCAAGCCCGTCTCGATGCTCCCGGGGTTCTCCACCACGTCATGGTGCGGGGACTGGAGCGTCGGGTCATCTTCCGGGATGACCAGGATCGGACCGATTTTGTCGCGCGCCTCGCGGCCTTGGCGGAGGGCGGGGCCTGGAATACCGAGGCCACCATACACGATTCGATGGCGGCGGGAGCCCGGATAGATCGTTGCACAGTCGAAGCCCCCAGCCTCCGGGAACTCAACAAGAGCGGCGCTGTGCGGCTGGGCAGGTCTTGGGTTGGCCGCGGACGATTGACCCACCATGGTCCACAGGATATGATTCGCCCATGGGCCTGATCGAGGAGATCCGGGACCGGGTGTCGCGCCGACAATACGAGTTCTCCAAACATGCCGTCGATCAGGGCATTATTCGGGACATCAGCGTCGCCGAAGTCGAGCACGCGATACTGGACAGAGGGGCGCTTGTCATCGAAGATCATCCCGAAGACAAGTACGGCCCGAGCTGCCTGGTCCTCGGATTCACGAAGGCCGGTCGGCCTCTGCATGTGCAATGCAGTTACCCCGCTCGCCCGCTGCTCAAGATCATCACGCTGTACCAACCGGATCCTGAGCTGTGGGTCGATCTGCGAGTCAGGAGGACGGGGGGAAGAGGTGGGTGAGATGAAAGAGACGATGATCGAGACCGAAGTGACCTACACCGTGGAACACGCGGGCAAGTTCTACCTCGTAGAGCACGTCCCTGCACGAGTGTGCCGAGAGACGGGGGAGCAGTTCTTTTCCCCTGAAACGGTGGAACGGCTTCACGCCCTGATCAAGAGCAACAAGAAGCCCGACAGAACCATTGAGACCCCCGTGTACGAGTACGCCTCGGACATCTGACCCCTGCTTCCGGTGAGCGGGAATTCCGGGGATACCGGGAATGGGGGAGGGTCATGAAAGTATGCGTCCCCCCGCCTGCCCCCTGCCACGAGCCCCGAAGAATCTGCGTGCCGTGCGTTCTCCGATCAGCGCCAAGGAAGTCCTCGGAGCCCTGCAGAGCACCGGCCTCGCCCCACCGATCCTGGTGATCCGGGTGGTTGCCGTTCATGTATCGGTATGCGTGCGCCGAGCCGAGTCCCCCTTGTCGGATGGAGCGGAATGCATTGTCCGCTCAGTGGACCGACCGCATGCGGGATGGACGGCATGGCGAGGACCGTCAGGCGCTGAGCGATCGGATCAGGCCGCGGGGCGGAGACGCACTTCGAGGACCAGGCCGAGGGCGGCGGCATATCGCGAGAGCACGCTGAGGGACGGCTGCCGCCAGGTCGGCTCGAGCGGCTTCTCCAGCCGGGCGATCACCGGTTGACTCACGCCCATCCGCTCGGCGAGTGTCCGCTGGGAGAGGCGGCGCCTCTGTCGCTGTGCGACCAGCTCCAGCACGGTGCGAATGGCCAGGACCCGCTCGTCGTAGGCCGCGCGCTCCTTGGCGGTCATGCCGGTCCGGAGCGCGGCCAGATGCGCCAGCACGTCATCCTTCCCTGCCTGGTGTCTTCCCTTCATCGCAGCATCTCCTGCATCCGGCGCCGCGCGATCTCCAGGTGCCGCGCGGGGGCTTTCTGAGTCTGTTTCCGGTAGGCGTGGAGCAGCACCATCTCCTCGTGGCGGAGCAGCACATAGAAGACCCGGTGGGGCCGATCCGGACCTCCCAAAGCTTTGCCTCGATCTGTCGGAAGGTCACCCCTCTGGCCTCGAATCCCCGTTCCGAGATTTCGGTCAGTGCCGCCGCCATGCCGGCCTGGTCGGCACGCGACAGTCCCTCGATGTAGGTCGCAACGGGACGGGCGCCGCGGGGCGTGATGTAGTATCGCAGGCGCATGGTGCCATCATAGCCGATAGGCTATCAGCTGGCAAGAGGGAATCTCTACACTGCGTTGCGTCCCGACGCTCCTGGCGCGAGGCTCTCGCCTGCCATGCCGCATCAGCCCCGTCTCGATGCGCCGGATGCCCTCCACCACGTCAAGGGGCGGGGGCTCAACGAGCGGCTGCACTTTCGACCGAGGTTGCCGTGGGAGGGGTGTCACGCCTACCGCCCCTTCGTTTCTGCCGTTGACCAGGGCCGCGTGGCCTTGCCGCTTGAGTGGAGCGGGTACACGCGCTTTGATCCGGGCCTGTGGATCTTGGGACACGTGATCGATCAGGAAACAATTGACATCCCGACCTGGCCGGACGACGATAGCCACATCATTCGGATACGGGTTTGCCGGCAGGTAACCGTCCTACCTAGATCGGAAGTCGGGTGGCCGGATGGCCCCCGGATGGAAACTGATGGTGCAGGCTCTCGCAGAATCCGCCCCAAATGGTGCAGGGCTCAAACTGTTTCCACTTGACGGATATTCCATATGAAGGAGTTAAAGGCGAGGGATTGATCGATGGCCAAGCACTTCAAGGCCTTGCAGGCGAAGATGGCGCCCGAGGCGCGTCGCCGCGCCGAAGCCAAGGCAGATGCGATGCTCCGCTCGATGTCTCTGGATGAGCTCCGCGAGGCCCTCGAACTTACGCAGGAGGAGCTGGCCGCGCGTCTCCAGGTGAAGCAGCCGGCCATTGCCAAGCTGGAACGGCGCGAAGACGTCCGGTTGAGCACGCTTCGGGCCCTTCTTGCTTCATACCGCCCTCCGCAGAGTCCGGCCGTCGCTCGGAGGAATATTCCATGAATGTGTACGAAAGGCGCAATGCGATACTGGGCGTGGAGTTCGACCGCACCCCACCTTTCCAGTTGCGCGCGGGTTGCGTCTTTGTGCCCTCCCATGCCGTGTGTTGCCAACCGACCCTCCCTAAATTCAACCCGGAAATTTCACCGCCGAGATCGCCAAGATCGCAAAGAATCACCAGCACTCATCAGGTCAGAAAGGGCTGCCGGACCGAAAGATTCCGAATAGCATCTCGGGTTCTCCCGGATGAGCCTCTCGAATCAAGGGGTTTCTCTGCGTCCTTTGCGCGCTCTGCGGTTGAACTGCACTGTTCGGGTTCAACCACTTCCAGCGCCAGGGGTCCTTTTCCATTTCCATTTGACAGCCCCCCGGGGCGGGGTCTATCCTACCCGGTGCATCAGACAATCGAACCGCGTGGAGGGTAGCGCCGCCTTCGCATGGGCGAGACAAACAGCGTGGGTGTCAAGCGGGTATCCCTGGCCGCAGGGTCGGAACTCCAGGGCCTGTTCGGCCGGGGCGATGAACACGCCCGCCTGGTCGAGGAGGGGCTCCGCGTCCGGCTCGTCGTCCGAGACGGGATGTTGACGATCTCCGGCGGCGAGGGGAACGTCGCCGTTGCCGAACAGGTCGTGAGCGAGTTGGTCACGCTGGTCCGGCAGGGGCGCCCGGTGGGCAATCAGGAGGTCCGGCTGGCTCTGCGGCACTTCGGCCAGCAGGATGCGGACAGCTTCCGCGAGGTGCAGGCCGAGGCGATCGAAGTTTCAACCAAGAAGCGCCCGGTCCGCCCCAAGAGCCTCGGGCAGAAGCGCTACATCGAGGCCATCCGGAAGTACGACATCGTCTTCGGCATCGGTCCCGCCGGCACCGGGAAGACGTATCTGGCCATGGCCATGGCCGTGTCGGCGCTGCTGCAGAAGGAAGTCCACCGGATCATCCTGGCCCGCCCGGCCGTGGAGGCGGGCGAAAAGCTGGGCTTCCTCCCCGGCACCCTCACCGAGAAGATCAATCCCTACCTCCGGCCCCTGTACGACGCCCTGTATGACATGCTGGAGACCGAGCGGGCCACCCGCCTGATCGAGCAGGGCACCATCGAGATCGCCCCTCTCGCGTTCATGCGGGGCCGGACGCTCAATGAATCGTTCATCATCCTGGACGAAGCCCAGAACACGACCTCGGAGCAGATGAAGATGTTCCTCACGCGCCTGGGCTTCGGCTCCAAGACGGTGATCACGGGGGACATCACCCAGGTGGACCTGCCCGCGGGCCGGGTCTCCGGGCTGATCGAGGTCCGCGGCATCCTGAAGGACATCCCCGGCATCCGGTTCATCCACTTCACGGAAGAGGACGTCGTCCGCCACGAACTGGTCCAGCAGATCGTGCGCGCGTACGAGGCCTACCAGGCCCCCCCCGCGGACCCGGGGGCGTAGCCTGATGGATCTCCGCTTCTTCACCAATGAGGGTCGCCGGGACACCGCGGATCGGCTGCACCTCCCCGTCCGGAAGGGTTGGCATCTCCTGGCGGGGGTCCGTCGGGCGGTGGCTCGTCTGGAGCAGCAGCGCTGGTTCCTGCCGGCCGTCGCCGCCTTCTTCCTCCTGGCCACGATCCGGATCCTGAGTTCCAACCTCCCCCTCCCCCTGGGGGCGTTCTCGCTCCTGGGGTTGTTCCTGCAAGTGGCCTTCCTCCTGGGCGCACTCTACGCCTACGTCCGGGCCCTGCAGCCGAAAGAGGTCCGGCGCCCTCGGAGCCTGGTCCTCTTGGGGGCGATCCTCCTCGTGGTGCTGCTTCTCAACCGGTACGCCCTCGTCGTGATCACGTCTCTGCACCAGAGCTTCCCGCACATCCCCCTCCCGGCCATGCGGGCCGCCTTGCCGGTGCCGCTGGGGGGCGTCCTCCTGACGGTCCTCTTCAACGCCCGGTTGGCCTTCGCCGGGTCGTTGGTCCTCACGGTCCTCATGGGGATCATGCTGGCGGCCCCCATCGACTACGTCCTGTTCACCTTCGTGGGCAGCCTGGTCAGCGTCTTCACCCTGGCGGGGCGCCAGCGGCGGACCGCGTTCTTCCGCGCCGGGGGGGTGCTGGGCCTGGCCAACGCCTACACCCTGGTGGCCCTGGCTTTCGTCGATGGCACCATCAACGCGCTTCCGGCAGAGGTCGTGGCCGGCCTGCTGAACGGCGCCATCGTGGCGGTTCTGGCCACGGGGCTCTTGCCGCTTCTGGAGCATTCCTTCGGGCGGACCACGGATTTCACGCTGCTCGAGCTGTCCAACCTGAACGAGCCCATGCTCAAACACCTGGTGCTGGTGGCGCCGGGCTCCTACCATCACAGCATCATGGTGGGCACCCTGGCCGAGGCGGCCGCAGAGGCCGTGGGCGCCAATGCACTGCTGTCCCGGGTGGGGGCCTACTACCACGACATCGGGAAGACGCGGCACGCGGCATACTTTATCGAGAATCAGTCGGATGCCCTGAACCGCCACGACAAACTCGCACCGAGTCTGAGCCGCGCCATCGTCATGTCCCACGTCAAGGAGGGGGTCGAGATGGCGCGGGCCTACGGGCTGCCCGAGGTTCTCGTGGACCTGATCCCCCAACACCACGGGACGCGCCTGATGACCTATTTCTACCAGCGGGCCAAGGAGAAGGCGGATCCCAACCTCCAGGAGGTGAAGGAAGAGGAGTACCGGTATCCCGGGCCAAAACCCCAGACACGGGAGGCGGCCATCCTCATGCTGGCGGACGCGGTGGAAGCGGCGGCGCGCACGCTCACCGATCCCACGCCGGCCCGCATCCAGGGGGCGGTGCAGAAGATCATCAACGGCATCTTCGTGGACGGCCAACTGGACGAATGCGACCTCACCCTCCGGGACCTCCACCGCATCGCCAACAGCTTCGTCCGGATCCTGACGGGGATCTTCCATCATCGGGTGGACTACCCGGGGATCCAACTCCAGGACTTCGGCAAGAAACGGAACGAGAATGGCGATCAGCCTCCGAAACCGGCAAAAGAGGGTCCCCGTCGAGACGCGGTGGCTAAGAAGGGTGGGGGAAAAGGCGCTGTCCGCGCTGGCACGCCCGACGGCGGAGTGTAGTGTTCTGCTCGTGGACGATGCCGCCATGGCGGCCCTGAATCACGCCTATCGGGGCGTGACGGGCCCGACCGACGTCCTGGCTTTCTCCATGACCGAAGGGCGCTTCGGGGCGACGTGGCCTTCGTCCCGAGCCTGCGACGAGTCGTTCGACAGGCTCACGATCCCGACCTCAGTCGAGGGACTCAGGCGAGGCGCTCAGGCCGAGGGGCCGGATCTCCTTGGCGATGTGGTCATCTCGGCCGAGACGGCGCGGCGCCAGGCGCGGGTCCGCAAGCGTGGCCTCCGGGCGGAGCTGGCCCTGCTCTTGGTCCACGGGATCCTCCACCTGCTCGGCCACGACCACGGGACTCCGGGGGAGCGGCGCAGGATGTGGCAGAAACAGCAGGTGATCCTGGCGGCATGCGGGATCCGGGCGCCGGCAATGGGCCCCCCGAACCACAGGGCACGCGCGGGAAGAGTGCGGAAAGACTAGGGCCATGGCGGAACACGGGCCGCGGGTGGCCGGCCCGGGCGACCGGGCCAGGCTCAGGATCCTGCTGGAAGTCATCAAAGCCATGAGTGCGGAGACCGATTTCGAGCGGCTCCTCCAGCTCATCATGGAGGAGACCACCCGCGCCATGGAGGCCGATCGGAGCACGCTGTTCCTGGTGGACCATGAACGGGGGGAACTCTGGTCCAGGATCGCCCTGGGCTTGAAGGAGAGGAAGGAGATCCGGTTCAAGTCCCACCTCGGCATCGCAGGCCACGTGGCGACGACGGGCGAGCCGCTGAACATCCCCGAGGCCTACGAGGACCCCCGCTTCAATCAGGAGGTGGACCGGCAGACCGGCTACCGAACCCGGACCATCCTGTGCATGCCGGTACGAAACAAGGCGGGGAGCATCGTCGGCGCCCTGCAGGTCCTGAACAAGCGGGCCGGCGTCTTCACCCCCGCGGACGAAGAGATGCTGGACGCCCTGGCCTCCCAGGCGGCCATCGCCCTGGAGAATGCCAAGCTCTACGAGGACCTGCGCAAGGCCTACGAAGAGCTGAAGCAACTCGACGCCATGAAGGGAAACTTCCTGGCCAACATCTCCCACGAGCTGCGGACGCCCCTCGCCCCCATCATCGGGTATGTCGAGATGCTCCTCTCGGCGCGGCCGGGCCCCCTGACCGATCGCCAGCGGTCCCACCTGCAGGTCGTGGAGCAGGCGGTCCAGCGGCTGCAGGGACTGATCGAGGATCTGCTGGCTTTCGTGCAGATGGAGCAGGGGGAGCTGCTCCTCCAGACTCGGCCCTTCGCCATCGCCGCCCTGCTCGAGGAGCGGGCGCGCGTCCTCACCCCCCGGGCAACCGAGAAGGGGCTCACGGTGGAGGTGGCGGTACCCTCCGGGTTGCCCGACGTGCAGGTGGACCCCAAGCAAATCAGCCGGGCGCTGATGCTGTTGCTGGACAACGCCATCAAGTTCACCCCCCCGGGCGGGCGGATCGCACTCGGCGCGAAGGCCCACGTCGCTCCCGATGACGCCCCACCGGGCTGGCCGCATGGGTACGTCGAGGTGAGCCTGAGCGATACCGGGATCGGCATCCCGGCCGACAAGATCCCCCGCATCTTCGAGAAGTTCTACCAGGTGGATGCCTCCACCACACGCAGCTACGGCGGAACCGGCCTGGGTCTCGCCCTGGTGAAGCAGATCATGGAGGCGCACGGAACCCGCCTGGCGGTCGAGAGCACCCCGGGGGTCGGCTCCACCTTCCGGCTCCGCCTGCCCATCGCCCACCCCTATGCCTGACGGTCCGCCGCTGGCCCGCGTCTCGTCGAGGCTTGGCCGAGGGTCCTGGGGTCTCGGGATTTTCCTCACGGCCCTGCTCGTCTTCGCCCGCGCCCCCGGGCCGGTCCTGTCAGAGGAGGCCCGGCTTGTCATTCGTCTTGCGCCGGAGCGGGTGAAGCAGGGCGGCGTGGCGGTCCTCAGGACGGAATCGCCCACCCCGATCCGGGCCCTGCGGGTCCAGGTGGGGGACCGGCGGATCCTCGCCGCCTCGCCGGAGGGCCAGACGCCACAACCGGTCCTGATCGGGATCGACCTGGAGCAACCGCCGGGGACCGTCCTCGTCCACGCGGAGGCCGCGGATGGCAGTGGTCGGGCCCTGCTGGGGCTTGCACCGCTCCTGATCCTGGATGCGCGCTTTCCCGTCCAGCGCCTCACCGTGTCCCGCCCTTTCGTGGAGCTGGATGCGGCGAGTCTGGAGCGGGTCAATCGGGAAAAGGCCGTGCTGGATCGCCTGTGGGAGACGCTCACGCCCGAGCGCCTCTGGCGCGGTCCGTTCCGGATTCCCCTGGAGGGGACGGGTCCCGGCGTCGGGTTCGGGGAACGGCGGATCATCAACGGGGAAGCGAGGGCGCCGCACACGGGGACGGACTATTCGGCGCCCCCGGGGGCCCCGGTCCTGGCCGCCAATGCCGGGACTGTGGCGCTGGTGGCGGATCACTTCTTCGCGGGGACATCGATCATCCTGGATCATGGCCTCGGCCTGTACACCATGTACTTCCACTTGCAGGAGAGCCTGGTGCAACCGGGCCAGCGGGTGGAGCGGGGCCAGGCCATCGCCCGCGTCGGGAGCACCGGCCGCGCCACGGGCCCGCATCTGCACTGGGGTGCCCGCTTGCAGGGAGCCCGGATCGATCCGCGGGAGCTCCTGCAACCTTTGCCCGTGGACTGATTGCGTTTGGACTTCGAGAAGCGTTCGGCTGTTCGGGGGTTCGGCAGTTCGGCGGTACCAGGAACACCCGAACAGTCGAACTGTCGAACCGCCGAACGCTCTTCGTGGGCGGTCCCAATGGAAACCATCGGACACGAACCGTCGGCCGCAGAGAAGGCGCAGGAAGAATTCCGCGCGGCCTACGTGGCTATCATCGGGCGGCCCAACGTGGGGAAGTCCACCCTCATGAATCGCCTGCTAGGACAGAAGCTGTCCATCGTCTCGCCGCGACCCCAGACGACGTGGCATCGGATCCTGGGCATCAAGAACCTGCCTCGGGCGCAGTTCCTTTTCCTGGACACGCCGGGGATGCAGGCGTCCGACGCGCTGTTCAACCAGAGCCTCATCCGCGCCGCCCGGCGGGCCCTGGAGGACGCCGACCTCGTCCTGTGGCTGATCGACGCCGCAGAACCCGAGGATCCGGATGATCAGCTCATTCTGGGGGAGCTGCGCGAGGGGAAGACGTCCGGGGCCCCGGTGATCCTGGCCCTCAACAAAGTGGACCTCGTGGCCAAACCGCGGCTCCTGCCCCTGATCGCCCGCTGGCACGAGGCCTTTCCCTTCGCCGAGATCGTTCCCATCTCCGCCACCACGAGGGACAACCTGGATCGGCTGGAGTCGGCCCTGCTCGGGCACGCCCCGCTCGGCCACCCGTTTTACCCGCCGGAAGAGCTCACCGATCGCCCGGAGCGCTTCTTCATCGCCGAGATCATCCGGGAGCAGGCCTTCGCCCTCCTCCACCAGGAGCTTCCCTACGCCCTGGCCGTCCAGGTGGAAGCCGTGAAGGCCCGGGAGGGCCGCAACCTCACCGATGTGGAGGCCACGATCTACGTCGAGAAGGAGGGCCAGAAGGGCATCGTCATCGGCGCCGGCGGGAAGATGCTGAAGCGGGTCGGCGAGCGAGCCCGCCCCCAGATCGAGGAGATGCTGGGCACACCCGTCTTCCTTCGCCTCTGGGTCAAGGTGCAGGAGGGCTGGCGGAAGGACGCCGCGGCCCTGCGACGCTTCGGCTACCTGGAACCCTGAACAGCAAATGCGGAATGGCGAATGCGGAATTCGGAATCGAATTCCCACTCCGCATTCCGAATTCCACATTCCGCACTCGAGGAGCCATGCCCCTGCGTTCGACGGAGGCGATCGTCATCGGCGGCCACAACCTGGCCGACGCGGACCGGATCGTGGTGTTCTACACGGAAGCGTTCGGCAAGGTGCGGGCGGTCGCGGAGGGGGCGCGACGGATCCGCACGAGGTTCGGGGGAACCCTGCAACTCTTCAGTCAGGGGCGGCTGGTCTACTTCGAGCGACCCAATCGGACCCTCCACAAGATCAACGAGTTCGGCGTGATCCGACTGCACCGGGGACTGCGCGAGGACCTGGAACGCCTCGCGCTGGGATCCCTGGCGGTGGAGGCAGTGTCTGTGGGCGTGGAGGAAGGGGAGACGCAGCCGGCCCTGTACCACCTGCTGGCGGAGGGACTCGACCTGTTGGAGGACGCGACGCGACCCGCCCTCGTGCTGCAGGGATTCCTGCTGCATCTCCTCCGCCTGCTGGGATATCGCCCCGAACTCTCCGAGTGCGTGCGGTGCCGGTCGGCCGTCTTTCCCCAGGCGGACGCCTTCCTCAGTGTGACCCAGGGAGGATTGCTCTGTGCAAGGTGCCGGCCGGTCGTTCCCGATGCGCTCCCGATGTCTTCGGTCGCTCTCGGGTTTCTCCGCGGGGCGAGCGGTTCGACGCTCCGCGTTATAGATCGGGTGTCCATCATTCCCCAAGTTTTTCAAGAGGTTACCGATATCCTTCAGGCATTCATCCGGCACGTCCTGGGACGTCCCCTGCGGTCCGCCGACTTCCTGGCCCGCCTGTAACCCCCCATCAATAAAGCTGTTCTCCCATCCATTCTGGCCTTTTCCCTTGACACTGTCTTCGGCGATTTGTTAGCGTGTGACTTCCTTTTGCCCTGAAGAGCGAGGGAGCCGATGATGACCTTTCAGGAACTTGTGCTGTCGCTGGAAAATTTCTGGGCCAAGTACGGCTGCGTGATTCAGCAACCGTACGACATCGAGGTCGGCGCGGGAACCAGCAACCCCGCCACGTTCCTCCGGGTCCTGGGACCGGAGCCATGGAACGTGGCCTACGTGGAGCCGTCGCGGCGCCCCACCGACGGCCGCTACGGAGAGAATCCGAACCGGCTGCAGCATTACTACCAGTACCAGGTGATCCTGAAGCCCTCGCCCATCAACATCCAGGAAATCTACCTGAAGAGCCTGGAGAGCTTCGGCGTGGATCCGCTGAAGCATGACATCCGCTTCGTCGAGGACGACTGGGAGTCGCCGACCCTGGGCGCCTGGGGGCTCGGGTGGGAAGTGTGGCTGGACGGCCTGGAGATCACCCAGTTCACCTACTTCCAGCAGGCGGGGGGCATCGAGCTGAAGCCGGTGGCGGGGGAGATCACCTACGGCATCGAGCGCATCGCCATGTTCCTGCAGGGGGTGGACAACGTCTACGACCTGAAATGGAACCAGGCCGTGAGCTATGGGGACGTGCATCACAAGGGCGAGGTGGAGTGGTCGGTCCACAACTTCGAGGAGGCGGACATCCCGCTGCACCTCCGGCTCTTCGACGAGTATGAGCGCGAGTCGCTCCGGCTGATCGAGGGGGGCTTGGTCCTGCCGGCCTACGACTATTGCCTGAAGTGTTCCCACGCTTTCAACATCCTGGACGCGCGGGGCGCCGTCAGCGTGACGGAGCGGACGCACTTCATCGGCCGGGTGCGGACCCTGGCCCGGCGGGTTGCCGAGGCCTACCTCAAGCAGCGGGAGGCGATGGGATTCCCGCTCCTGAAATCCAAGTCCGCCTGATCCCGCGTCGGGAGGGGCGAGAGGTGAACGACTGAGGCCATGGGAAAAGAGCTGCTGTTCGAGATCGGCACCGAGGAGATCCCGTCCGGCTACATCCCGCCGGCCCTGGAGGAACTGAAGACGGTGGCGGGCCGCCTGCTCCAAGAGGCGCGGCTGACCTTTGCCGGCATCCGGACCCTGGCCACCCCGCGGCGGCTGGCGCTGGTCGTGGATGATCTGTCGGAGCGGCAGGCGGATGCGCGGCGCGAGGTCGTCGGCCCCACCCGGGCGGTGGCCTTCGACGCCGAAGGGAGGCCGACCCGGGCGGCCGAGGGCTTCGCCCGGGCCCAAGGCGTGCCCGTGGACCGCCTGGTGATCCGGAGGCTGGACCGCGGGGAGTACGTGGTGGCCGTCCAGGAGGAGAAGGGCCTCCGGGCGTCCGAGGTCCTGGCAACGCTCTTGCCCAAGCTCCTGACCTCGCTGTCCTTCCCCAAGTTCATGCGGTGGGCCGAGGGGACCTTCCGGTTCGTCCGGCCCATTCGCTGGCTGCTGGCCATCTACGGCGGGAAGGTCGTGCCGGTCGCGCTCCAGGGGCTGAACGTGAGGGCCGACGCGAAGACCTATGGCCACCGGTTCCTCTCGCCGCGCGGGGTGCGGGTGCGCAGCTTCCGGGAATACCTGGAGCGGCTGGAGGAGAAATTCGTCATCGCGGACCCCGACCGCCGGCGGGCGCTGGTGCGGACCCTGGCCGCCGAGGCGGCCGCCACGGTGAAGGGCCAGCCGGTCCTGGACGATGAGCTGGTCGAGACGGTGACCCATCTGGTGGAGTTCCCCACCGTGGTCTGCGGCTCCTTCAAGCGCGAGTACCTGGAGCTGCCGCGGGATGTCATCATCACGCCCATGCGGAAGCACCAGCGCTACTTCCCGGTGGTGGACGCGGCGGGCAACCTGCTGCCCCATTTCGTCGCCATCTCCAATATGCGGTCCCGCGACATGGACCTGATCCGCCAGGGGAACGAGCGGGTGCTCCGGGCCCGCCTGAACGACGCCGAGTTCTTCTACCGGGACGACCGCAAGGTGCCCCTGGCGGAGCGCGTCCCGCGCCTCCAGCACATCATCTTCCAGGAGAAACTGGGGACGATGTACGACAAGGTGCAGCGGGTGGGGGCGCTCGCCGGGTTGATCGCGGACCGGGTGGACCCCGGCTGCCGGGCGGTCGCCGAACGGGCCGCCCTTCTGTGCAAGGCGGACCTCGGGACCACCATGGTCAAGGAGTTTCCCAACCTCCAGGGGACCATGGGCCGGGAGTACGCCCGGTTGTCGGGGGAGCCGGCGGGCGTCTGCCAGGCGATCGAGGAACACTATCTGCCCCGCTTCGCCGGGGACCGGCTGCCCGAATCGAACGCCGGGGCCGTGGTGGGCCTGGCGGATCGCCTGGATTCCATCGTGGGCTGCTTCGGCGTCGGCTTCATGCCCTCCGGCTCGGAGGACCCGTACGCCCTGCGCCGGGCGGCCCTGGGAGTCGTGCAGACGATCCTGCACCGGGGGTTCCGGGCCTCGCTGGCCGAGTGGGTTGACCGCGCCCGCGCGGGCTTTTCGTCCCTGGGAGGGGACGCGGAGAAGACCAGGCGCGAGGTGCTGGATTTCCTCCGCGGCCGGACCCAGGTCGCCCTGGTGGACCGGGGTCTGCCGGCGGAGGTCGTGGAGGCAGTCCTGGCCGCCGGATCCGACGATGTGGCGGATGCGGCGCGGCGGGCCGAGGCCCTGGCGGTCCTGCGCCGCGAGACGGACTTCGGCGAGCTGTGCGCCGCCTTCCGGCGCGTGGTGGGCATCATCCCCAAGGGATTCGACCGGGCGGTGGATGCGGCGCGCCTTGTCGAGGGGGCGGAGCGGGCCCTGCACGCCGAGGCCACGGCGCTGACGGCCGAGGTGGAGGGCCGGATGGCGGCGCAGGATTATCTCGGGGCGCTCCAGCGGATCGCGGCGTTGAAGCCCATGGTGGATATGTTCTTCGAGGAGGTCCTGGTGATCGGGCCGGACGAGGGGCTCACCCAGAACCGGTTCGCGCTCTTGAAGACGGTCGGGAACCTGTTCGCACGGATCGCGGACTTCACAAAAATTGCGGGGTAGGGGGGACCATCGGAGGCGTGTATGGCAACCGCACGAAAATTTGTCTTCTTCTTCGGCAAGGGCAAGGCGGAAGGACGGGCGGAACAGAAGAACCTCCTGGGGGGCAAGGGGGCCAACCTGCACGAGATGACCCGGCTGGGCATCCCGGTGCCGGCCGGCTTCACCATCTCCACCGAGGCCTGCGTCCACTACACCGCCAAGAAGAAACAGCACCCCGCGGGGATGTGGAAGCAGGTGGAGGAGAACCTGAAGAAGACCGAGAGAGCCATGGGTGCGCAGTTCGGCGACCCCGCCAACCCCCTCCTGGTCTCGGTGCGCTCCGGGGCCCGGGTGTCCATGCCCGGCATGATGGACACGGTCCTGAACCTGGGGCTGAATGACCGGACCCTGCAGGGGCTGATCCAGCGGTCGAAGAACGAGCGCTTCGCCTACGACTCCTACCGGCGCTTCCTCCAGATGTTCGGGGATGTGGTTCTGGGCATCGACAAGCAGTCCTTCGAGCGCCTGCTGGAGGCCCAGAAACACGCCAAGAAGGTCAAGCTGGACACCGACCTCTCGGCCGCCGACCTGAAGGAGCTGGTCGGTCTCTTCAAGCGCGTGGTGCGGGACAGGACCGGGAAGGAATTCCCGCAGGATCCCAAGGAGCAGCTCCGCCTGGCGATCAACGCCGTGTTCGAGTCCTGGGAGAATCCCCGGGCCGCGACCTACCGGAGGCTGCACAACATCCCGGGCGACTGGGGGACGGCGGTCAACGTGCAGACCATGGTCTTCGGCAACATGGGGGACAACTCGGCGACGGGGGTGGCCTTCACCCGCGACCCGGGCACCGGTGAGCGCCGGTTCTTCGGCGAGTACCTGATGAACGCCCAGGGCGAGGACGTGGTGGCGGGGATCCGCACGCCCCAGCCCATCGCCCAGCTCAAGAAAGGCATGCCCAAGGCGTACGCCGAGCTGGAGCGGATCTACAAACGGCTGGAGAAGCACTACCGGGAGATGCTGGACATCGAGTTCACGATCCAGGACGGCAAGCTGTACATGCTGCAGTGCCGCGTGGGCAAGCGCACCGCCGGCGCGGCGGTGAAGATCGCCGTGGACATGGTGAAGGAGCGGCTCATCGACCAGAAGCTGGCGGTGCTGCGCGTGGACCCGGCCCAGCTCGACCAGCTCCTCCATCCGCGCGTGGACCCCACGGCCCAGGCGCAGAAGATCGCCAAGGGCCTGCCGGCCTCGCCGGGCGCGGCCGTGGGCAAGGTGGTCTTCACCGCCGCCGAGGCCGAGGCGGATGCCGCCAAGGGGGAGCGGGTCATTTTGGTCCGGACCGAGACCTCGCCCGAGGATATCGGCGGGATGCACGCCGCCCAGGGGATCCTCACCGCCCGGGGCGGCATGACCTCCCACGCGGCCGTGGTGGCCCGCGGCATGGGCAAGCCCTGCGTGGCCGGATCCACGGACATCACGGTGTACGAGGAGCACGGCTACTTCTTCGCCAAGGACCTCAAGATCCAGCGCGGGGACTACATCAGCCTGGATGGCGGCATGGGCGACGTGATGCTGGGCGAGGTGAAGCTGATCCAGCCCGAGCTGTCGGGGGATTTCGCCACGCTGATGAGCTGGGCCGACAAGTACCGGAAGATCGGCGTCCGGACCAACGCCGACACGCCCACGGACGCCCAGGTCACGCGCAGATTCGGCGCCGGGGGCATCGGCCTGTGCCGGACCGAGCACATGTTCTTCGAGGGCAATCGCATCGACGCGGTCCGGGAGATGATCCTGGCGGAGGACGTGGAGGGCCGAAAGCGCGCCCTGGCGAAGCTCCTGCCCATGCAGAAGGCCGACTTCAAGGCCATCCTGGAGATCATGGGCGACCTGCCGGTCACGGTCCGCACGCTGGATCCGCCGCTCCATGAGTTCCTGCCCAAGACGGATGCCGAGATCGAGGAGCTGGCCAAGAAGGTCGGCCTCGCGACCGAGCGCCTGAAGGCGAAGGTGGACGCCCTCCACGAGTTCAACCCCATGCTGGGCTATCGGGGCTGCCGCCTGGGGATCGAATACCCCGAGATCACCGAGATGCAGGCGCAGGCCCTCTTCGAGGCGGCCTGCGAGCTCAGGAAGCAGGGGAAGAACCCCTACCCCGAGGTCATGATCCCGCTGGTGGGGACGCTCAAGGAGCTCCAGTTGCAGCAGGACATCGTGGAGCGGGTGGCCCGCGACACGATGAAGAAGTACGGCGTCAAGGTCCGCTACATGCTGGGCACCATGATCGAGATTCCGCGGGCGTGTCTGGTGGCGGACGAAATCGCCAAGGTGGCCCAGTTCTTCTCCTTCGGCACCAACGACCTGACCCAGACCTGCCTGGCCCTGTCCCGCGACGACGCCGGGAAGTTCCTGCCCCTCTACGTGGAGCGGGGGGTCTATCCGGAGGATCCCTTCGTCAGCGTCGACCAGGCCGGCGTGGGCGTCTTGATGGAGATGGCCGTTCAGAAGGGCCGCGCCACCCGCAAGGACCTGGAGATCGGGATCTGCGGCGAGCACGGGGGCGAACCCCGCTCCGTCGCCTATTGCCACGAGATCGGGCTGGATTACGTGAGCTGCTCGCCCTACCGCGTCCCCATCGCCAAGCTGGCCGCGGCGCACGCCGCATTGAAGGAGACGGTCAAGGTCAAGGAGATGGGCGAGAAGTAGCCTGGCACGTTGCCGGCAGTCATACGGGGGGCCGCTCCTTCGGCCCCCCGTTGTTTTTCGGGCCTGCCCGAATCGTCTCCGCTCGCTTGCGCCTCGCCCCGGTTCTTGGTATAAGCCTTTCATCGCCAGGAGACAGCGAGGGCCTTTGGGGGGTCCTCCCG
>JACQVO010000263.1 GCA_016209725.1 Candidatus Methylomirabilota bacterium
GCCATATCCCCTCCCTCACATGCCGAGCGCCGCGCGCTCACCCAGGACGCGGTAGGTCAGGAACAAGGGGACGAAGGCGGCCACGATGAGGATCGAGGCCAGGGCCGAGGCGGTCCCGAAGTGGTTGCTGAACACCTCGGTGAAGATGGCCACCGACATGGTGGCCCAGGGACCCGAGTAGAGCAGGATGGAGGAGCTGAGCTCACCGATGGTGGTCATCCAGGCCAGGGCCGCCCCGGAGAGGATGGCGGGAAACATGAGGGGGATCGTGACCTTCAGGAACGTCCGGAAGGGCGGGACCCCCAGGCTCACCGAGGCTTCCTCCACCCGGATGTCGATCTGCTGGAGCATGGCCGTGCAGGAACGGACCGGGTAGGGCAGGTGACGGATGAAATAGGAAACCAGCAGGATGACCCAGGTCCCCGTCAGGACCACCGGCGGCCGGTTGTAGACCACGATCAGGCCGACACCCACCACCGTGCCCGGGATGGCATAGGCCAACATGATCAAAGCGTCCAGGAGCCCGTGGGCGCGCGAGCGGCGCCGGGCCAACAGGTACGCCACCAGGACGCCCAGCAGGACATCCAGCACGACCGCCAGTGCCGTCAGGGCAAAGGTGTTGGCGATGGCCCGGGGGACCAGGTGGAAAATGGTCTGATAACTTTGTAGGCTGAGCCCGGCGTACATGACCGGACCCCGGGTGGGCATGAACGACGAGATGATGATGGTCGTGGAGGGGATGAGGGCTACCCCCACCACGCCGTAGGCGAAGACGGTCAGGGCAAGGCGCAGGCCCGGGAGAATCCGCCGGACGCGCAACGGCTGGATGCAGACCACGTTGTAGGCCTTCCGGAAGGCGTAGTATCGCTGGGCCATGAGGGCGCCCGTGTTCACCAGGATCAGGAGGCTCCCCAGGGTGCTGGCCATGGCCGGATTGCCGCCCAGCTCGTTGATGAACTCGCCGTACATCAGGGTGGGGAGGGTGCGCAGGCCCTCCCCGATAATCATGGGGGTGCCGAAGTCGGCCATGGTGGCCATGAAGACCAGGAGCGCGCCGGCGGTCAGCGAGGGGGCGATGACGGGCAGAATCGCCGTGCGGACTGTCCGGCGGGGCGGGGACCCCAGGCTGAGGGCGGCATCCTCGATGGATTGGTCCACGGAACGGAGCGCCGCGGAGACCAGGAGAAAGACGAAGGGAAAATACTGGACGACGAAGACGAGGAGGATCCCGCGCCAGCCGTAGATGGTGGGCAGGCTCCATCCGAGCGCTGCAAGGGCCTGATTCACCAGCCCCATGCGGCCGAAGAGCACCACCCAGGAGTACGCCCCGATGAAGGGCGGAGAGAGCAGCGCCAGATTGGCCGCCGCCCGGATGAAGGGCTTCCCCGGGAGCGGATAACGCGCGACGGCGAAGGCCAGGGTCGTCCCGACCAGGAGGGCGCCGAGGGTCGCCAGGCCGCTCAGGTAGAGACTGTTGATGAGGCTGGAGTAGTAGTAGCGGTGGGTGAAAAACCGGTGGTAGTTCTCCGCCAGGATGAAGCGTTTTTCCTCGCCCGTGAAGCTGGTGACCAGCACCGTCGCCAGGGGGTAGACGAGAAAGGCCAGGACGGTCAGGAAGGCCAGGAGCGTGACGGACCACCAGAAGTCGCGCCGGCGTCTTGCCATGCTAGTCACGTCCGGTCTCGCCGGGCAGGGGAATCGTCCGGCTCGCGGCGAACCAGAGCGTCAGGCGATCCCCCGCCCCGCAGATGGCGGAGAAGTCCGGGTTGTGGATCTCGGCGGTGACGAGGAGGTCCTCCGCCACCTGCACCTGATACCGGACCACCGCCCCCAGATAGACCATCTCGGTCACCGTCCCCTTCAGGGAGTTCCAGGACTCCTGGGCGTTTGCCCCCGCCTCGAGCTGGAGCGACTCGGGCCGGATGCCGATGGTGATCGGCTCTCCCGGCCGGCCCGTGGCCCGCACCTGCCATCGCTCGCCGAAGTCCGTGACCACCGTCCGCTCCCCGGCGCCTCGCCCGGGTCCCTCGATCTTCCCGCGGAGCACGTTCATCGTCCCGATGAAGTCGGCCACGAAACTTCCGGCCGGCCGCAGGTACAGCTCCCAGGGCTTGCCCACCTGGAGGAGCTGGCCGCGATCCATCACCGCGATGGTATCGGAGATGGCCAGGGCCTCCTCCTGATCGTGGGTCACGTAGATCGTCGTGATCCGCAGCTCCCGCTGGAGGGCCCGGATGAGCGAGCGGATCTGCACCCGCAGCTTGGCGTCCAGGTTGGACAGCGGCTCGTCCATCAGCAGCAGGCGCGGCTCGATGACGAGGGCCCGGGCCAGGACCACCCGTTGCTGCTGCCCGCCCGAGAGCTGCGCCGGCATCCGATCCACCAGCCGCTCCAGTTGCACCAGCCTGGCCGCCTCGGCGACCTTGGTGGCGATCCGGTCGGGCGGCAGCCGCCGCGCCTTCAGGCCGTAGGCGATGTTCTCGCCGACCGTGAGATGGGGAAAGATGGCGTAGTTCTGGAACACCACGCCGATGTTGCGCAGGTAGGAGGGAACGTCGTCCATGCGGTCCTCGTTGAAGAGGACGCGTCCTGTATCCTGCTCCAAGAGGCCCGCCATGATGCGGAGGAGGGTCGTCTTGCCGCAGCCGCTGGGGCCGACCAGGGTGAAGAGCTCGCCCGGCTGGACATCCAGACTGACCCCGTCAATGGCCAGCGTGTCCCCGAAGCGCTTGACGATGCCCTCGACGCGGACGCGGGTCATGGGCCTCCAACCGGGCGGTGAAAGAGAAGAAGCGAGGCGTCAGCGTCGCCTCGCTTCTTCTCGGGTCGCGTCATGCGGACTCCGCCCCTCGATCACTGGGTCTTGATCAGCGCATCCTGGAATCGCTTGAGGAGCTGCGTGCGATTGGTGGCCGCATACTCCAGGTCGTAAGGGATGGCCTTGATCTGGTCCAATGCCGGCAGGCCGGCCGGGGAACCCACATCCTTCCGCACCGAGCGACGTCCGAACCGGCTCACCATCAGGTCCTGCATCTCCTTGGAGACGGTGAAATCCAGGAACAGCCTGGCTGCGTTCGGGTGCGGCGCGTTCTTCATGATGGCGCTTCCATCCAATGTGATGGCCGTTCCCTCCGAGGGGTAGATCAGGCCGATGGGAGCGCCGCCCTTCAGGTAGTCGAAGGCCGCCTGCTCGAAGGTGAGGCCGATGGGGTACTCTCCGTTGGCGACGCCCTGGTAAGTCATGCTGGACTTGGGCAGGACCTTGCACTGGCGGAGGAGGTCCTCGACGAACTTCCAGCCGGTTTCGCTCTTGCCGTAGATGCTCAGCCAAGTGACCAGCAGGGTGTAGGAGGACCCGGACTTCGTGGCATCCGCGTAGGCCACCTTGCCCTTCCACCTCGCGTCCAGGACATCCTTCCACGCCTTCGGCTTCTCCGCCTCGCTGACCAGCTTCTTGTTGTACATGATGACGTAGGGCATCGTCGTGAAGGGCGTCCACACCCGGTCGGCCGGCACCTGGCCCGGGAAGAAGCCGCCGGCCTCCTTGGACAGATACGGGTCGAAGAGGCCTTTCTTGTCACCGATGGCTTCCGGGCCGAAACTCCACCCCACATCCCCCAGGGGGCGTTCCTTCTCCGCCTCGATCCGCTTGATGATCTCCCCCGTCCCGGCCACGACGGTCGAGACCTTGATGCCCGGATACTTCTTCTCGAAGGCGGCCACCACCGTATTCACCATGTCGGCGTCCGCCGCCGAATAGACCACCACGGAGTCTTCCGGCTTCCCCTGCGCCCGGGCTGTCCCGAGGACGACTCCCAGGGTGCATGCCACCACGGAAACCGCAACCAGCCATCCACGTATCCGTTCCATGACTCGCCTCCTCTCCGGCCGCCTGCCTGCCTCACCCAGGCATACGCCTACTACAGGGGACAGGAAAAAGCAAGCGCCAAGCCGGGCCCGGCGCCCGCCCCCGGCACGTTATTGGTTCAAGCCCTTGACCACCTGGAGAAGCCGCTCCGGATCGGGGAGTTGACCCGGACCATACTCCTCATTGAAGCGGACCACCCCCTTCTCATCGACGATGAAGACGGATCGCCTGGCGCAGTTCCGCTCGGCATTGTGGACCCCGTAGGCCTGGCAGACTGTCCGATGGATGTCACTCAACAGGGGATAGGAGAGGCCCTGGTGCCGGGCCCAGGCATCGTGAGAGTATACGCTGTCGATGCTGATCCCCAGGATGGCCGCACCGGCTGCGTAGAAGTCCTTGAGCCGCGCCTCCAGCGCCGGCATCTCCTTGGTTCAGCCCGGCGACCAGTCAAAGGGATAGAAGGCCAGGACGACATGGCGGTTGCCGCGGAAATCCGCCAGGTCGATCTCTTTGTTCCCGGGGGCCGGCAACCGGAAGTTCGGCGCCGGATCGCCGACCGTGATCCCTGCCACTGACCCCTCCGTGAGTGATCACCCCGAATTCTTCGCGAACCTGTTCGTGAACAATTCCGGGCAATGACCAATTCCCAATGACCAATGACCAACAGGGAGGGTGCTGCGCGTAAGGGCCTTTACAGCGCGCACCGCCATTGGGATTTGGAAATTGGTCATTGGTCATTCGTCCCGGACACTTGACGAATCCCCCAGTGAACCAACCGGTCTACAGGAGGTCCCCGACCTCGACAAAGCTCCTCACCGTGTGCGTCGGCGGTGGCGTCCCTGGTGGGAGGGCTTTGGTGCCGTTGTCAATCCAGATGACGTCCATGCCGACCGCCTGCGCCCCCAGGACATCCACCTCCGGCGTGTCCCCGACGAAGACGGCCTCGGTTGGGCCGATCCCCATCTGGCGGAATGTCTCCTGGAAGATCTCCGGCCGGGGCTTTCGCCAGCCGATGTCGGCCGAGACCACCACGGTCTCGAATCGGTCCCGGATGTCCTGTGCCACCAGGGCCAGCTCCACTGTGGGGCCATGGTCGAAGTTGGAGATGATCCCAAGACGGTAGCGGGGTTGGAGCCGGTCCAGAAGGGCGCGGTGGGATGCGGGAAACTCCATGGCGCGCGCCAGTTGGCGCGTGTGCTCGGCGATGCCGGCCTCCATGAGATCGGCCACACCGGGGCCATCGGGAATTTGCAGCCTCTGGAACAGCATCCGGAACCGTTGGTGCGCCGTGACCTCTCGGTGTTCCCGATTCCGGATCTCCTCCGCGGCACGATAGGTTCCCACGAACGCGCGGAAGAAGTCCTCGAAGGGGATGGCTCCGCAGAGCGGCTTCAGGACTTCGTACACGAATGGGCTCGTGGTGCGGACCGCGCGCCCGTTGACCTGCATCAGGGGCAGGTGAACGTTCCTGAAGTTCACCAGCGTGTCGAACATGTCGAAGATCACCGCCTGATATGTTCCCACGGAATCCCCCTTGGGAACCCCCACGGTCCGCCCTTCCGCAATTGGGGCGGAGGATACTTCCGGCAAGCAATCCAGTCAAGATCTGTATCCAGGTGCCTGGCAACACCAAACATATGATTAGTTTCTCCCCAGGATATAGCGGGGATGGCCACTGAAAAGCCCTATATATTGGGTTCCCCTTGCGAAAAAATGTTGACATACCGTGCCGAGTTGATATTGTTATGCCGCTTCCGCCCGATGGGGGGCGGGCATTTCGCTGGGCGGCGATATGGTGCCGGCCCGCAAAGGAGAGGGTGAATGGCGACGAAGAAGGCGGCGTTCGGCGGCTACGCCATCAATTTCAAGGGGTGCACCGACAGCATGGAGGCCGTCTTCGGCAACAAGCCGGTGGGCCCGAGCGACATGACGAAGAAGCTCTGGGCGTACATAAAGAAGAACAGACTGGCCAAGAAGTAAGTCGCCTCCCACCCTGATCGCAGGCGCGGACAGCGTACGGATGCCCGGCTCGCTCGGGTAGATCCGGAGGTGGGGGTGTCACCCCGAAAGACGTTGTGTCATTGCTCCCCGTAACGTCCAAATCCATACCCAGTCGTCATCAGGCCCCTCCCGCTTGGCGCACCGCCCCTCCCCCTCTTGACCTGCACACGCAGACGGTGGCATGCTGTTAGGCAGGTCGGAGCCATCCCTGGACCTGATCCGCCAGCCCTTGAGGTCCCCGGGGCCAGTCTTCCAGAGATCACGCATGGCCGCAGATAGGCAGTTCGTCGCGATCACGTTGCATCGGATTCCTCGAAAAGAAGTGTGCGGGGTCGTCATCCTGTCGCAACGAGAAGACGAATCCTGGTCCGGGAAGTGTAGCAAGTGCGGGGGAGAGTTCCACCTGGAGCGCGACCCGAAGTTCGAGGCACAGGTTCAGGCGATGCGAAACTGAGGCGTCCCGCAGCCGACGAGCCTCGCCTCCTCCCGGAACGCATCCAGAGGCCGACCGTTCGCCGCCGGGCACGGGACAATACCGTTCCACCCCAAGCTCACCTGTGCTAACATGTGGGCACTGGCGCGGCCCCGGATGGGAAGGGTAGAGGACGCCAGCCATGGTCATGGCGTCGGACCTGCGGTCCGGGATGATCGTTCAGATCGACGACCAGATGGTTCGGGTGTTGGCGTCGGATTCATGAGCCCCAGGACATCCGAGCAGCCTCCAGTCTCGCGGCAGGTCATGGTCCCCCTGTTCATCAGGCAAGGGGAGCTGATCCGGATCGAAGTGGCCACCGGCAAGTACCTCGAGCGCGTGAAGGAAGCCGGAAAGAAGTAGCCGGTCGTCTCGCCTCCCCCTGGGCGCCTGGGGAGGTCGCGACGCCTTTGATTGGCCCTGGCGGCCGCGCCGAACGACGGGGTTCGGCCCACACCCACGAGAGGAGGAATCATGGCACGAAGGAGCGGGATCCTGGCGTCGTTGGAAGGGAAGCTGGGAGCAGTGATCCGACGAGAAGTGCAGAAGGTGTTGCGGCGCCTCAAGAGCCAGATTGCCAGGCGTGAGAAGGAGTTGGCCGCCCTGAAGGCGGAGTATGCGAAGGGGGCCGCGCTGCTGCTGAAACGCCTAGGGGGCGGGGCGGCATCCTCCGGGCGCCGGCCGCGGCGGCGAGCTCGCCAGATCAACTGGAAACTGGTCTTCCGTTCGCTTCCGGCCCGCTTCGCGCTGAACACGTTGGCTCGCCATCCCGTGGCCGGCAAGCGACCCAAATCCCACCTGTACGCCATTGTCTCCCGCTGGAAGAAGGAGGGACTACTGGCGAAGGATTCTTCCGGGGGGTACCGGAAGATGACGGCGCAGCCGCCACAGGGACGCAAACCCCGCCGGCCGAAGCCGGCGCGGGTCCAGAAACCTGCCCCGCGGCCCGACACCGCCGGTGCCTGAGCGGTTCCCCGGCGCGACGACCGCCACCCGAGCGGGTGGGGGAGGGTTGCTGGTCTGCCTGCCCACCTCAGGTCCGCTGTGCGTGGTCGAAAAGCAGAAAGGTGATGGCGTACAGGAGGGCGATGGCAGCGCCCCCGGCATACGCGCGAGGGCTGAGCCCGGCGGTCGGCGACTGGAGCAGCCACGACGCGTTGGCGATCCCCAGGCTGACGAGTGACGCAGCCAGACTCAGGTAGGCCAGGTTGATCCAGACCCGCATGGCGTCCCTCCTTACCAGGGTGCCGGATAAGCACCCTGGTAACTCAGGCTGGTCAAAAAGGTCCACGACCCATCCAAAGGATGGGTGCCCGAGGAAGGCGCGAACTCCCCGGCTACCCACGGCCCTGCCGTGGGTGCAAGCGTACATCGGTATCCGCCTCTGGCGGATCGCAGTGCCGCGACGAATGCCTGACGCAGCAGATGGGCCTTTTTCACCAGCCTGCTGGGGCGTCAAGCGGAGAGCCCCTCCACCCGGGCGATCGCCTCGCGGATCGCCGGCGTGGGGGCGTGCTTTTCCCTGTCTCGTGGTCAAAGTATACGAGGTTGCCGCGGGCCGTGGCCTCCAGGCGCGGACCGGACGGCTCGACGAGGGCGTAGTCCGTGCGCGCCTGCTCGATGTAGATGAAGTAGCTCACCTGGTTCACGTGGCGGTTCGCATCCGTCTCGCCAATCCGGATACGGATGGGCGTGTGGAACTTGAATGTGCCCAAGGGCTCTGCCAGGTCATCCGGCCCGCCGGCCTGCCTCATGACTCCCCCGGGGAAGGCCCCCGCGACCGCGAGGGCCGCGGCGCCATCACCCTCACGTAATGCGAAACCGCTGGGGGCCCAGATGTTCGTTCTTACAGCGGGGACAACGGGACGGATCGGAGAAGCGCGCACGATCCTTGAAGCGGAACCCGCACTCCTCGCACACCGGCGGCAGAATCAGGAGTCGCTGCCGCGGCGCCACCGAGCGGGCGATATGCTCCAGATCCTCAACGATGACCTTCTTCGCCACCACGTAGCGGGCCACCAGGCCGTCCAGGGTCCACGTGCCCTGCGATAAGAGTGCGCGGATCTCCTGCCGCCGCGTCTTCTCCACCCGAACCTCCGAGTGGAAACCATAGATTTCACAGAATACGCGGATTCCATAGCCCCCCCTCCCATTCCCTCCCCCTCAGAGGGGGGAGGGGCCGGGTGGGGGTGGAATCTGCGCAATCTGCGGTTTCCTTCTCGTCCTTAGCTCTTCTCGCCGCCCACCTGGATCCCGGTCCATCCCTCCCACAACGTGATGAGAACCGGCTGGGCCTTCGGCCCCTTGCCCTGCGCTTTGGCCATGCGGAACAGCTCGTGGACCAGGGCCGTGACGGGGACCGGCAGATCCAGAGTCCTGGCCATATTCAAGGCGTAGCCGATATCCTTGGTCATGATATCCACGGTCCCGCCGGGGACGAAGTTTCGC
>JACQVO010000036.1 GCA_016209725.1 Candidatus Methylomirabilota bacterium
GAGTTCCTGGACGAGAGCGGGTTTTGACAAGGCCGCTACTTATCCCGGAAGGCGCGATTGAACCGTCCGCCTTAGGCGGACACGCGAAGGACGCAGAGGGACCCGGCGTGTTCACAGCGCCGGTGCGGAGGACTCGGCGGTTTGGTTCGGAAGATTTCGGTCCGACAGCCCCTCTGGCCTCATCGGCGTTGGCGACTCTTTGCCTGCCTGTGCGTTCCGCATCTGCCTGTACGTCGCACGCAGACAGGCGCAGACAGGCGGGCTTGGCGGTGAAATATTTGGGTTTATAGATCTGAGTCCGGGGACCGGTCTGGAGGAATCTGCGCAATCTGTCCGCCTTTGGCGGACCAGGGCTCCATCTGCGGTTAAGTTGGGCTCCGGTTCTACAGCCCGAGGTAGGCGGTCCGCACCTGCGGGTCGCGCAACAGTTGCTGACTCGGCCCCTCGGCCACGATCTGGCCGTTCTCCAGGATGTAGCCCCGGTGGGACAGGGTGAGGGCGCGGAAGACATTCTGCTCGACCAGGAGGATGGTGGCCCCGCCCCGGTTGATCTCCTGGATGATGTCGAAGATGGCGGTGACCAGCATGGGGGACAGGCCGAGGGAGGGCTCGTCCAGCATGAGGAGCCGCGGGCGGGCCATCAGCCCCCGCCCGATGGCAACCATCTGCTGTTCGCCGCCCGACAGGGTGCCGGCGGCCTGCTGGAGCCGTTCGCGCAGGCGGGGAAACAGGCGGAAGACCCGATCCAGGGTTTCCGGGCGGGACGCCTTCGCGCGGCGCGTGCAGGCCCCCAGGGTCAGGTTCTCCTCCACGGTCATGGAGGGGAAAAGCTGCCGTCCCTCCGGCACGTGAACCAGCCCGGCCTCCACGATCTCGGCGGGCTTCAGCCCGTCAATCCGCCGGGAATCGAACTCGATGGCTCCCCGCCGGGGACGGAGGACGCCCGAGATGGTCATGAGGGTGGTGGTCTTGCCCGCCCCGTTGCTGCCGATGACGGACACGATCTCCCCCTCCCGCACCTCCAGCGTGACGCCGTGGAGGGCCTGCATGTCGCCATAGAAGGCCTGAAGTCCATTCACCCGCAGCATTTGCCTCAATCCGAAATTCTCAACCGCCAAGACGCCAAGTACGCAAAGGGAAATGGCCTATTCGGGGCGAAACGGAGCCAACTCCTGAAGGCCCCTCGAATCGGTTCTCGGGTTCTTCGTTTGCAGGATCGGAACCCCGCATGCTTGGCGACCTTGGCGCACCAACGGCGGTGCCGTTGGTACCGGCGGTTCAAGATCTTTCTCGGATCAGGGTTCACTCAGGTCTCCGGGCCGGCGGAGTCCTCGCCCAGGTAGGCCTCGATCACCTTCCGGTCCCGGACGACCTCAGCGGGGGGCCCCTCGGCAATGAGCTCGCCGTAGTTCAGGACCAGGACGCGCTGCGACAGGGCCATCACCGCCTTCATGACGTGCTCGATGAGGAGGACGGTGATTCCCCGGCCATGGACGGCCCGGATGAGGTCGATCAGCCGACCGGTCTCCGTGGGGTTGAGCCCTGCCATGACCTCATCCAGGAGGAGGACCCGCGGCCCCGTCGCCAGGGCCCGCGCGAGCTCCAGCCGCTTCCGATCCGGGAGCGTCAGGCTCTGGCCCATGCTGCCGGCCTTCTCCGCCAGGCCGGTCAACTCCAGGACCTCCCCCGCGATGGCTACGGCCTCGCGGCGATGCGTCACCCGTTCCAGGGCCCCCACCACGACATTCTCCAGGACGCTCAGGCGCAGGAACGGCCGGGCGACCTGGAATGTCCGGACCATGCCGCGCTGGCAGATGTCGTGGGGCCGAAGGCCGACCAGGGGCTTTCCAGCGTAGGTGACGGTCCCTGCATCAGGCCGCAGGAAGCCGGAGATCATATGAAACAGGGTCGTCTTGCCGGCGCCGTTCGGGCCGATGAGCCCCAGCATCTCTCCCTCGCTAAGCTGGAAGCTGACCCGGTGGACGGCCCGCAGGCCGCCGAAGAATTTGGTCACGCCGGCGAGGGTGAGCAGGCTCATCGGGAATCCCCCGGCCGCTGACGCAGCCAGTGGACCAGCGTGGGATAGACGCCCCGCGGCAGGAACAGGACCACGATGATCAGCAGGACGCCGTAGATCACCACGTTCAAACCGGCCACCCCGGCCGCGAAGTAGGTGCGGGAGAACTCCCCCAGCAGCTCCAGCAGGAACGACCCCAACACGGGACCCAGGATCGTGCCCATCCCGCCCACGATCGGCCGGATCATGATGTCCACGGAATGATTGATGTGCAGCACCGTATTGGGCTGCAGGTAGAACTGGAAGTACGCGTAAAAAGTACCTCCCGGGGCGGTGAGGGCCGCGCTCAGCGCGTAGGCGATCATCTTGTACCGGAAGGTATTCACCCCCAACGCCTCGGACGCGTCCTCGTCTTCCCGGATCGCCACCAAGTACGATCCCAGCTTCGAGCGCTGGACCAACCAGACGATCCCGCATGCCAGGCACAGAAAGCCGAGTGCGATGAAGTAATACGGGATCTTCCCCTGGAACTGGAACTGCCACGGGTTCGGGGTGAAGTTGATGAAGAGGCCGGTGTAGCCACCGAGGATGGGCAGGTGCAGGGCGATGAGGCGACAGATCTCCGCCGCGGCCAGGGTCAACAGGATGAAGTAAAACCCGCGCAGGCCGAAGCGAAACCCCAGGTATCCGATCCCCAGGCTGAGGAGGGCCGCCAATCCCGCCCCCACGAACATGCCCAGCCAGGGCGAGAGCCCGTACTGGCTCGCCAGGACGGCCGAGGTGTAGGCGCCGATGGCGAAGAAGGCCGCATGTCCCAGGGAAAGCTGGCCGGCATAGCCCCCCAGGATGTTCCAGGCCTGCCCCAGGTAGGCGTAGTAGAAAGTCGTGATGAGCAGGTTCTGCCACGTGGAGGGGATCCAAAACGGCAAGATCAGAAGGGCCGCCCCGCTGACTGCCCCGAGGCCGAGTCGGAGCATCACCGGCTGCTCCGCAAGAGCCCTTGCGGCCGGAAGAGGAGGATGAGGATGAGCAGGATGAAGCTGACGATCTCTTTCAGGGAAGGCACCAGGATCACGGCCCCCAGGGATTCGCTGACCCCCACCAGGAGGCCGCCCACGAAGGCCCCCAAGAGGCTCCCCATCCCGCCGATGATGACGATGTTGAAGGAGGTGACGGTGAAGAAGATCCCCGTGCTGGGCGAGAAGGGGAGAAACGGGGTCATGAGGCTGCCGGCAGCTCCCACGCAGGCCGCCCCGATGCCAAAGGCCAGCGTGAAGACCTTCAGAATATCGGTACCCACCAGGAGCGCCCCGATCCGGTTATCCGAGGCGGCACGGATCATCCGTCCCAGCTCGGTCCGTCTCAGGAACAGGTACAGACCCAGGGCCAGGACGAGGGCCACCGCAAAGGTTGCGACCCGGGGGAGGTCGAAGACGACCGGTCCCAGCCAGAACGTGCTGAGCCCGTAGGAGGTGTTGACGCGACGCGGGTCCGGCCCCCACGCCATCAGGGCTGCATTCTCCAGAACCAGGGCGACCCCCAGCATCAGGAGGATCTGCATCTCATGGGGGGCCTCCAGGATCCGGTTGACCAGCCCTCTCTGAATCACCGCCCCCAGCAGGAAGATCGCCGACCCGGTCACCAGGATGGACAGGTACGGGTCCACGCCCGCCGCCACGAACAGCCAGTAGGAGAGATACATCCCCCAGACCATCATATCCCCGTGGGCGAAATTGATGACCCGCATCACCCCGAAGATCAGGGACAGCCCCAGCGCCATGAGGCTATAGACCCCACCCACCAGGAGCCCGTTCACGATCGCCTGCACGTACAGTGTCACCCGCGTCCCCAAAAAAGAAGTCAGAAGACAGGTGTCAGGAGGGTTCTTGGTCCCCCCGTTTCCCGCCTTCTGACCCCTAACCCCAAACCCCAGACCCCAGCTCTTCGATCAACCCCGCTCCCACAGTTTGGGGATCGGGTAGACGACCTGGATCTCGGCGAACTCCTTCGGGATGACCACCCGGGCCCGCCCCTCGCGGATCTGGATCATGGCGGTGGAGGCGCCGATGTTGTCCCCGCGCTCGTCGAACTGGATGTTCCCGCCGGAGATCACGTGGTCCTTGATGTTGGTCTTGCGCGCCGCCTCCACGAACTTGTCCGGGTCGGTTGTCCCGGACCGCTCCAGGATGTCGGTGATGGTCATGACCCCCTGGTACGCCCAGGACGACTCGGTGGTGAGCTGGTCGCCGAACCGCTTCTCGTAATCGGCGGCCACCTTCTGGGTGTGGGACGACTTGGGATTGTACCAGGGCACGTTGGCCAGGGTGTGCTCTGCCAGCTTTCCCAGCGCCCGGGGGAACGTCGGCTGGTAGAACCCGGGGTTGCCGGGACCGACGATGGCAAGCACGTCCACGCGCTGCTTGTAGAGCTCCTGGACCAAGAGGATCGCGTCATTGGGC
>JACQVO010000264.1 GCA_016209725.1 Candidatus Methylomirabilota bacterium
CACGGCCCCGAGACCGATCTGGCGGTCCCGGCTCCGGATGAGGGTCGGCACATGGGTGATCTCGTAGCGGCCCCGTTCGCGCTCCCGGAGGGTCCCGCCGAGATGACGGAAGGCCTCTTTGAAGAACCCGCGGATGAAGTGGGGCTGGAGGCGGCGGGCCGCGGCCCGTTCCAGGTCCTCCCGGATCCGGCGCACCTGGGAGGCGTCCAGGGCATCATGGACCAGGGCTCGCTCCTCCAGGAGCCCCTGAATATGGGTGCGATCGGCGGCATTGTCCACGGCCTGGAACAGCCGGGCGCGGACATCCGGCTGCTCCCCGTAGCGGATGGCCTGGATGAGCAGATCCCGGAGGCTCTGCTCGCGGAAGAGCTTGCCCAGAACATCGAAGACCTGGCCGCCGAGCGCCTTCCGCTCCTCCCCGATCTTCTCCAAGAGCCGATCGTAGACCTCACCCTCCCGGGTCTCGGCGGCGACGAGGTTCCAGAGGTGGCAGACCTCTGTCTGACCGATGCGGTGGATGCGCCCGAAGCGTTGCTCCAGCCGGTTCGGATTCCAGGGAAGGTCATAGTTGACCATGAGGTGGGCGCGCTGGAGGTTGATGCCCTCCCCCGCGGCATCCGTGGCCACCAGGATCTGGACATCTTTGTCCTGGGTGAACTTCTGCTGGCCGGTCCGTCGCTCCTCCCGCCCCAAGCCCCCATGGATGAGGACGGCGGCCTCGGGCCGGCCGAGGAGCGTCCGGATCTTCTCGACCAGGTAGGTCAGGGTGTCCCGGTGCTCGGTGAACAGGACCAGCTTTCGGCGTGCCCCGGTGGCATCGAACATCTCCGCGTTGTTCTGGAGGAGGGTCGAGAGCTCCTCCCACTTCTTATCCGTCCCACTCCGGCGCACCCTTTGGGCCAGGGCCTCGAGGCGCGTGAGATCCCCGATCTCCGCCTGGAGTTCCGCGATGGTCCGGGCGGCGGAGGCCTGATCCACGACCTCCTCCTCGGCGGCCTCGACCTCCGCGGCCGGCGCCTCGTCGATATCGTCGGGTTCCTCCGCAAGCCCGGCATCGAGCCCCTGGGTAGTGTCGAGCGGCACGTCCGCCCCCCGGCGGATGAGCTGCTCTTCCCGGAGGCGTTTCTCCAGCCGCTCACGGCGCCGGCGGAGGGATTCGGCAATGGCGTGGGGCGAGGAGGCCAGGCGGCGCTGGAGGATTGTCAGGGCCCAGCCGACGAGGTTCCCCCGGCGGCCCTCCCCCTCCTGAGTCAGCCGATCGGCCCGGTTCATGCCCTCGCGGACGTAGTCGGTGACCTCCTTGTAAAGCTGGGCCTCTAGGTCGGAGAGGCGATAATTGACGGTGTAGGCCCACCGTTCCGGGAACAGCGGTGTGCCATCGAACTTCAGCAGGTGCTCCTTGACCAGGCGGCGCATGAGGTCTGAGGGATCCACCACGTGGACGCCGTCCCGAAAGCGGCCCTCAAACCGGTCGGCGTCGAGGAGGGCCAGGAAGAGCTGGAAATCTTCCTCCTTTCCGTTGTGAGGCGTGGCGGTCAGGAGGAGGAAGTGCCGGGCACGAGTGCCGAGGAGCTTCCCCAGCTTGTAGCGCTTGGTCTCCTTGATCTCGCCGCCAAAGAAGTGGGCCGACATCTTGTGCGCCTCGTCCACGATGACGAGGTCCCAGTCGGCTTGGTCGTCCCCGAGCTTGGCCTGGACATCCTCGTTGCGACTGAGCTGATCGAGTCGGCAGAGCACCAGGGGGTAACGGCGAAAGGCGTCCGGGGACTCCTCGAGGCGGGCGCGGGTGATCGGCTCGAAGTCGAGGCCGAAGCGGTCCCGCATTTCGTCCTGCCACTGCTCCACCAAGTTCCCGGGGCAGACAATCAGGCAGCGGTGGACGTCGCCCCGGATGCGGAGTTCCTTGATGAGCAGGCCGGCCATGATGGTCTTGCCGGCGCCTGGGTCATCCGCCAGGAGAAACCGGAGGGGCTGCCGGGGGAGCATCTCACCGTAAACGCCGGTGATCTGGTGCGGCAGGGGATCGAGGATGGAGGTGTGGACCGCCAGGAGCGGGTCGAAGAGGTGCGCGAGGTGGATTCGGTATGCTTCGGAGACCAGACGGAGAAGCCCTCCGTCCGCGTCGAAGGACCAGTTCTGGCCCGGGGCGACTACTTCGAGGGATGCTTCGCGATCACGGAACAGAAGCTCGTTTTGGGGCTTGCCTGAGGGATCTTTGTACGTAACCTCTACGCAGGCGGCCCCATGCCACTTCACGTCCAGGATGGTGACTGGACCGCCGACGTGGAGTCCCCCAACTTGCGTCCCGCGAGTCAGGTCTTCAAGACGGGCCATCGCACCGCGTTCGGTTGCCTTCGCCAGGGGAAACCCGAAGCTTCTGCGCAGTCCTCCGGTTCGGTCGTCCTAAAGAGGCGAGATCCGACGCTATGGATTACCTTGTCCTGATTGAGTCTGCCAACCGCATGGAACATACCCCGACCGTTGTCTAAGCGTCAAGGCAAAGGATGATCTATTTGGAATGGACGAAGGAGTGGTTCGGGGCCGTCGGTCCCGATGAGCTGGACCGTTACAGTGCGGGAGGCAGGTTTGATTGGGCAAGCCAGTTGGCTATCTCGCCTGAATCTCGCCGGCCGGACAGCGGTCGCCGGGAAGGGTCTCTGGCCGGATACGGCGGGACGGGCCGGATCGCCGCCGTCCATGCAACGGATGCCGGTGGAACGACGATCCCCGCTTGTTCCGTGGTCGTCGGGAATTTACCTCAATCCGAAGTAACCAACCGCCAAGACGCCATGAACGCCAAGACAGACATGGCTCTGGGGAGGAAACCAACGAAACTTCTGAGTGCCCCACAAACCGGATTCCGCATTTTTCGATAGAGAGTTGGAAACTTCGTATTCTTGACGACCTTGGCGCACCAACGGCGATGCTGTTGGTACCGGCGGTTCAAAGTCTTTCTCGAATCAGTGTCAGATATGGTAGGCTCGGTCCAGGGTAAAGGGTCCCAAGGCCCCTATGACCGGAGGGTCACCCGATGAAACGCCTGGTCGCAATTGCAGCAGTCATGGCCCTGTTCGCCCTCGGCACCTCGCCGGGCATGGCCCAGGAGGGTGATGAGCTGCGGGCCTTGCGAGACGAGATCCAGGCGCTCAAGCAGGAGCAGGCGAAGCTGCGCGCCGAACTCCAGGTGATCGTAGAATTCCTGCGGGGAAGATTGGCGACCGGTCCCGCGCCGGACCCCCCGGAGAACCTCGCGCTGGGTCTCGGTGACGACCCGACCAAGGGAAGCAAAGCTGCCCGGCTGGTGCTGGTCGAGTTCACCGATTACGAGTGCCCCTTCTGTGCCCGATATTTCCACGACACGCTGCCCCAGCTCGAGAAAGAGTACATCCAGACCGGCAAGCTCCGGTACGTCTTGCGAGAGTTCCCTCTGGAGTCCATTCACCCCCAGGCGTTCAAGGCCGCCGAGGCGGCCCTGTGTGCCGGGGAGCAGGGAAAGTACTGGGAGATGCACGACCGGCTCTTCAGCAATCAGCAGGCCCTCGGGCCCGGCGATCTGGTGGCCCACGCGCAGGCGGTGGGGCTGGACGCTGCGGAATTCCAGCAGTGCCTGGACAGCGGCCGAACGGCCGCGAAGGTCCGCAAGGACTTCGCCGAGGGCCGGCAGGCGGGGGTCGGGGGGACCCCGACCTTCTTCCTGGGGACCGTCGACGACACCGGTTCCAGCATGAAAGTGCTTACCGTGATCACCGGGGCCCGCCCCTTCAGCAGTTTCAAGGCAGCCATCGACCGCGCGCTCTCCGCCCCGAAGTGATCGGTCTGTCTCCGAACAGGCGTCTGGCACTGATTTGCAGCATCCGCATCCCGTGGCGTTGCCAGAGCGAGGCTCCCTCCAAGGACGCCCCGCCGCGCCACCCCGCACGCAGCCCCAGAGAAGAGTGCCCCACCAAATCCGGCCCGCCACACGGATCGCAGTCATTCAACGAGGCGCAGGCGACTCGAATCTGCTGAGTACACGATCCTCCTGATGTTGGCTCCCTCCCCGAGCCTCGGTTGCTCGGGAACAGCCCGATACTCGCCCAGCCAACGACCAGTGTGCGCCGCCGGAATGCCCGTAGCGCAGACCAGGGGGACCGAAGACGGGCCAGGGCATATCCGGGAACACCAGGTGGACGGGCGAGAGAGCCAAACGAAGGGATCAGCGGGAAGGTCTGGATCGAAATGGTGCCGGGGGGACGGGCCCATAATGGGGCAAACCACCCTATCCGTGAGGGCCAGGCAACAGAAATTCGCCCGTACATCCTGCGGCTAGTCAGTGGTCTGCCTGAGGTTCTTGTCCCCCTCTCAGAGAAGAACGAGCCTGCCCTACCCGCCTCCGAATTCCTCACCGGTTGCTTCTGATGATCCGCACCTTTTCGGACCGACCGGGTCAAAGTTCAGGGTCTGAGCCAGGCCTCGGCAACGGCAGCCCCACGCCCCGTTCTACCGCCGCCCGGTAGAGCCAGTGGGCAATGGCCACGTCCTGGCTCACCAGGCCCTCGATCCGCACCAGCACCCGCTCCTCCGGGCGTTCCCGGCCCGGTTTCTTGCCCGTGACCACCTCCCACACCTCGCCGTAGAGGTCCTCCTGCGCCAGGTGCCCCGCCTTCATCAGCTCGGTGATATCCTTCGAATAGAACACCTGCTCCCAGTCGTCCACCAGGAATTTCTCCACCGCCCGGAAGACGGCAGGCTCGATCTCCCGCCGTCCCAGCGCGCAGATGAAGGCCCCCGGCTGAAGCCACGGCTCGTAGACCAGGGCCTGCGTCGCCGTCGTCCCGGCCATGACGATGTCGGCCCCCCGCACCACTTCTTCCGCAGTGGCCACCGGCCGGATGCGGAGGCCGAGCTGATCCTCCATCTCCCGGGCAAACCGCTCTCGGGTTTCGGGACGACGGGACGTGGCTCGGACTTCGCGGATGGGGAACAGATCTTTCAGGCCCAACAGCGACGTTCGTCCCATGTTCCCCACGCCCAGCAGGCCCACCACGGCGGCATCCGCCCTGGCCAGGTACTTGGCCGCCACGCAGCCGGCCGCCGTGGTCCGCAGGGCGTAGCTCCAGTGCTCGTCCACGATGGCGAGGGGGACGCCGGTGGCCGGATCGTTGAGCAGAACGTAGCGCATGCTGTCGGGGGCGCCACTCCCCGACCCGTCCGGAGCAATGTGGACGCCGACCGCCCGGACGCCGCTCACCGGGATCTCTTCCAGGGAGCAGGCCTTGACCCGATAGTCGCTTCTAAACTTTTGGCCCCGCATCGTGAACATCCGGGGCTCGGGCCAGACGATGGTCCCCGCCGCCTGCATCCGACAGACCTCTTCGACCAGGGCGATGGCTCGAGGCATATCGAGAAGCTGCCGGACATCGGCATCGGACAGGTAGAGCACCGTTCTCGGCATTCGCACCTCCCCCTCGCCCGCTTCAGCGGGCCGCCGCCCCCGGGCGCCGGACCAGGACGTCCCGGAGGCCGTCGGAGAACATCTGGAACGCCAGCGCGACCAGGAAGATCGCCGCCCCGGAGGCGACCGAGATCCACGGTGCCAGGAGCAGGTACGAATACCCCTCCCGTAGCATGCGGCCCCACGAGAGGGCGGGTGGCGGCACTCCCAGACCGAGGAAGCTGAGACTCGCCTCGGTCAGGATCGCGGTGCCCACCCCGAATGACGCTTGCACGAGCAGGACGTCGCTCACGTTCGGGAGGAGGTGCCGCCACATGATCCGCAGGCGCCCCACACCCAGCGCCCCGGCAGCGGTGATGAACTCCCGCTCGCGGAGCGAGAGCACCTCGCCTCGCACGAGTATGGCGAACGTCGGGACGAACGTGACCGCGAGCGCGCCGATGACGTTCCAAAGGCTGACCCCGAGGAACGCGGTGATGGCCAGCGCCAGGACCAGCGATGGGAAAACCAGCAGCGCGTCCATGGCGCGCATCAGGACGTCCGCTCCCCGCCCCCTGAGGGTCCCCGCCACAAGGCCGATCGCCGTCCCGGCCCCCAATCCCCCCAGTACGGAGACGATCCCCACGACCATGGAGATTCGCGCGCCGCCGATGATCTGGCTGAAGACGTCCCGGCCCAGGGGATCCGTTCCGAGGAGGTGGGCCACACTCGGCCGCGTCAGGACCTCCCGGGGGTCATACCGGAGGGGATCGTAGGGGCCCAGCCGCGCCCCGAAGGCGGCAAGGACGAGCGCCACGCCGATGACGGCGGCGCCCACGCTGACCTGGACCGCAGGCTTACCCGATCCGAATTCGCGGGTCCACCGCCGCATAGGCTAGCTCTACCAGGAAATTCGTGAGGAACACGCCCACGGTGATGACGATGATTACACCCTGCACGACCGGAAAGTCCCGGCTCAGGATAGAATCGACCAGGAGGATCCCGATGCCCGGGAGCGCGAAGATCGTCTCGGTGACCACCGCGCCCCCGAACAGGCGGGAGATGCTGACGCCCAGCACGCTGAGCACCGGCAGCAGCGAGTTCCGCAGGGCGTGCACCAACAGGACCCTGGCCTCCCGCACGCCCTTGGCCCGGGCCGTCCGGACGTACTCGCTCTCCAGCGCCTCCAGGATCTTGGCTCGGGTGAGACGGGCCACGTTGGAAAAGTACGCCGCGCTCAGGGTGATGGCGGGGAGCACCATCGCCCGAAGGTTGCCCAGGGGGTCTTCGACGAAAGGGATGCTCCCCGACGAGGGCAGGACGCGCAAGTGGAGAGCGAAGACGAGAATAAGGAGGATGGCAATCCAGAAGTTCGGCATGGCGGTCCCAAAGGCGGTCAGGAGGGAGATGCCGAAGTCGAGTCGGGTATAGGGCCGCACGGCCGCGAGGACTCCCAGGCCGACCCCCAGCGCTACCGCGACCACGAGTGACAGAAACGTCAGCTCCAAGGTGACGGGCAGCCGGGCGATGATCGCCTCGAGCACTGGTTGGGGGGTCCGGAACGACCGGCCCCAGTCGCCTTGGAGAAGCCGCCCCAGCCAATCCAGGTACTGGACGTGGGTGGGGCGATTGAAGCCCAGGTCCTGACGCAGGCGCGCGACGGTGGCCGGGTCGGCGTCCCGGCCCAGCATAAGGACCACGGGGTCCCCGAGGACCGCCTGCATCAGAACGAAGATCAGCGCGGTGAGAAAGAGGATCGCGAACAGCATCGTCGCGATGCGACGAAGGACGAAGACCCACACGATCCGCCCCGCTCAGGATCGGGGCGACAGACACCCTGGCCGAGGGAGGAGGGACCCCCCGGCACCTGGGTGTCTGTCGCCAGAGACCCCCAAGGCTTCCGCCGCCTTCGCTACTTCTCGAGCCAGAGGTCCCGGAAGCGCGGGATGAGGTCGGGGACCCACACCCAGTTCTGGACCTTCCGGCTCATGACCGCGAACTCGGCGGTGTAGTTCAGGAACACGTATGGCGCATCCTCGACGATGAGCCGTTCCGCTTCGTGGTAGAGCGGCTTGCGCCGCTCGGGCTCGTAAATCACCGCCGCCCGATCGAGGAGCTCGTTGACCTTGGGGTTACTGTAGCCGGTCGAGTTGGCGAAGCCCTTGCTATGGAACAGGATGTAGAACAACCCGTGGGGGTCCGCCCGCTGGGTCCACCTGGTGTGCGTCCAGTTAGTCTTCCGCTGGACGATCAGGGCGTAGGCGTCCGCGGTGTTCACCAGCTCGAAGTCCAGCGTCACGTTGATCTTCTGGAGCTGGCCTTGGAGCAGTTCCGCCTGCCGGATCCACTGGGAGGTGTTCTCGACGGCGAACTTGTAGCGAAAGCCGTTCGGATACCCCGCCTCGGCCAGCTTCTTCTTGGCCAGCTCCGGGTTGTATCCGTAGCCCTTGAGGTTCGGGTCCTGCCACCACAGGCCCGGTGTCGCCACCCCGCGGGCCACCTCGCCGAAGCCCCGCAGGAGAACCTGCTTGAGCTCTTCCCGGTTGATCCCGAGCGCGATCGCCTCGCGGAGGGCTTTATTGTTGAACGGGGGCTTGTCCACCTGCCACTGGAGGACGGTCCACCGGGCCGGTGGCTTCATCTCGGACACCCGCAGGTTCTGGTCGGCCTGCAACAACGGCACGTCCTTGGCTTCGACATCGGTGGCGATGTCCACCTCGCCCGTCCGGACCATGGTGCTCCGAACCGTGGGGTCCGGCACGACATGGTAAACGACCTTGTCGAAATACGGCTTTCCCTTCTCCCAATACCCGTCGAAGCGCTCAAGCGTGACTCGGGAATCCTGCACAAAATCTACGAAGCGAAATGGGCCGGTCCCCACGGGGTGTTGCCCGAAGTTTTCTCCCCACTTCTTCACTGCAGCCGGGGACACGATGAAACCTGGCCGCTCCGCGAGGGCGGCCAGCAGCGGCGCAAATGGCTTCTTCATCTCGAAGGCGACGGTGTAGGGATCCACGACGGACACGGCTGCCACGGCAGGCTCCAGCTGGCTTCGCTGGGGGGACTTCGTCGCGGGATCCAGGATCCGGTCGATGTTCCACTTGACGACCTCTGCCGTGAAGTCCGTCCCGTCGTGGAACTTCACGCCCCGCTGCAACTGGAACGTCACGCGCTTGCCGTCCGGCGCCACCTGCCAGGAGCGGGCCAGCTCCGGGATGACGTTGAAGCTCTTGTCCAGGCCTACGAGGGTGTTGAAGACCAAGTACAGGACGTGGCGTTCCGCGAACTGCACCGAGAAGTGGGGGTCAAGGGTCTTGGCGTCGGGAATCCATCCGATCCGGAGCGTGCCCCCCCGCACGGGCGTCTGCGCGTCCGCCCGCCCCGCGATGGTCGGCGCCAGGACTCCGGCCAGCGCCAGGATGAGAGCCCCCACGGTTATGCCTGTTGGTCTCGTGTGTGTCGTTGCCGTCGCAGCCATCGCAAGCTCCCTCCTGGTTTTTGCGCTGGCGCGCAAAAACCAAAACTGAAAGGCATCAGGGAACCCCTCTGGGATTGGCTCGGAGTAAACAACGACCATCCCAGAGGGAGGTAACCCCGAGGGTTACGCGCGATGGACCCCGACCCGAATCGCCGGGGTCACCTCTCATCATGCGGCCCCTTGATGAGACTGTTCGGAAGCCCCGTGCAAGAAAGTCTTTGCGCCACCAGTTTGGTTTTTGTGCGCCCAGCGCGCAAAAACCAGGTACCTCCTTTGCGAGCGCTTTGAAACCCGAGACCCTCGGATGGGTCTCCCTCGCCTTGCCGCCCGGATTACCCGCGGGCGAGCGTCATCTTCTTGGCGCCCTCCCATTCCACTTGCTTCGCCAGCTTCACGAAGTCTGTAAGGTCGCCATCCAGGCGCCCGATCCGCGGCACCGGATGGGCCCCTGCGGGCCCGCGCATCTGGGCCGGTCCGTACACGAAGCGCAGGCCATTCCAGCCAGGAACGAACAGGATGTCACCAGGGGACTGGAGTTCCGAGACGTTCTCGGGCTCCGGCGGCTCGGGGATCTTCACCCAGAGGCGCAGCATGTTGCCGCTCCAGGTCACGTTCGTGACGGACCCATCGAGGGGCAGGCTGTCCCAGAGCGCCCGACAGATTTTCGGTGCCTTGTCCTCGAGGAGCTGGCCGGCCAGAGTCAGACCTTCAAAGGAGATCCGTAGGATCTTCACGCGTCGCCCTCCTCTTCCGCGTCACGCCTTCCGCCGAATCACGAACCGCTTGGCGCCCTTCCAGACCAACTGTTCGGCCTTCTTGGCGAATTCCGTCAGATCGTCCTCGATCATCGCCACCGGCGTCACGAACAGCGGCCCGGTCTCCCAGCAGAACCGGGACTCCCCGTAGGCGACGGCGAACTCCTTGGCCGGCCGGTAATAGACGACCTCACCCGGAGACTGGTAGGCGGATGGACTCTCGATGTCGAAGGGAGGCATGCCACCCGCCACCGCCAGGTCGATGGGCGTGTTTGTGTGGAACATCTGGCCGGACCATTTGGCGTGGGTGACCCGGTCCTCGTACGGCAGCGCACCCCACATCAGCTCGCAGGTCTTTGGCGACCGCTCCTCCAGCAGGCGTGCCGTGACGACGACTTCCTCTAGCTCGATCTCGATCTGTCGTGCCATATGCCCCTCCTCTCGCTGTACCGCATCTTGAAGGGACGGACGCCCTCTCCCCTCGCGAGCCATCTCCAGACGCGCCTGCAGGATGGCTTCCATGGCCCGACGCGCGATGCCGTCGGCCCGTCGTGGGTCCCGTGCCGCGATCGCGGTCACGAGTTGTGCGTGTTCGGCCTGGACCGCCTGGAGACGTCCCGCGCGCCGGAGCGTCGTGCTCCGAAACCGGCCCACCGTGTCGTAGGTCTTGGTGATGAATTCGAAGAGGAACGCGTTCTGTGCCTACAGGATGATCAGGTAACAAGATTTGCGTTCCTGCCGCGTGGGACCGGGAGCCTCGGGGCGCCGGCGGCGGCCCGGGGGTTCTCGCGAAAACAGGGTGAGCATGGCGCAGCGCATGTGGCGGTGTCAAGGCCAAATCTGGCCGAAGTGGCGTGGTGACGCGGCGCCCAATCTCCGTGCAACCCCGGAAACGCCCCCACGTGGAGCAGCGTGCGGGGTCTGGGACGGGGCTGAATGTCGCCAGCTCGGTTCCACACGAGCGACGCATTCGCTTCCCGGGGCGATCTGAAGCGTTCGAATCGAGCTATTCAGCAGGCAGCTAGGCGCCCTTCCGCCGGAAGACAATGCGCTTCTTCCCCTCGGTCTGTAGGGCTGAGGCCTTCTGCTTGAGGAGGTCCAGTTGCCCCTGAATCATCCCGAGGCCCGTGACCCTCAGGGGGCCGATGGGCCCGGTAAAGCGCGCCTCGCCATAGCAGATGGCAATCTCCTGAATGGGCGGGTAGAAGACAATCTCGCCCGGCCACTGGAAGGCCTTGGGGTTCTCGACCTCCTGGACTCCCAGGTTCACGATGTTGGGCGTCAGGTGGAACATCTCCCCCGACCACATGGCGTGGACGGCCGCCGGGTCGTCGATCGGCAGCGCCTTCCACAGGGCCTCGACCGTCTTCGGGGCCTTGTTCTCGAACAGGGTGGCCGTGAAAACGACGCCGCCGAACTCGATCTCGATCTCCTTCATGCCCATCCCTCCTTGTGTGATGCAAACGCACTTGACGCCGGTAGGCTCCCGTGCCTTGATGCCACCGGTCACTCCTCGATGGCGATAACTCGGGCCGGGAAGCCCTCGACGCCGACGACGTTCGGGGCCAGGGCGAAGAGCTGCACGGTGTTTCGGGTCAGCTTGCCCAGGTTACACACGTACTCGATGGTGCTGATGCCATGGGGGAGGAAGGTCTCGTGGGGGGCGTACCGGTCCGTGTGCCGGGCCCGCTCCTCCGGGTCCAGGTGGGGGTAGCGGAAACAGAAGGCCGGCGGGAAATCGAAGGCCACCGCCTTGGGATGCTGCCCCAGGATCCACTCGGCGGCCGGCTGGGTCACGAAGGGGGCGGTGGTCCAGAACTCCTTCGTCTTGTGGCTCGCCTTCTGATCCCACAGGGTCTTGAGCACCACGATGCCCCCCGGTCGGATGTGGCCCCCCCGGGCGGAGACCATCTCGGCCGTGATGGGGGTGTTGGGCCCCACGTCGGCCAGGTCCACGATGTAGGCCGTGCCGATGAACGTTTCCAGCGGAACCTGATCCAGGGTCTTGCCGTCCGGGAACCGGTGAAGCGGGGCGTCCACGTGGGTGAAGCCGTGGCAGGAGAGGGTGACGATGCTACTGTGCCAGCTCCCCTTGTCGAATGTGGCGTGCACCCTCCGCTCGTTGAGCCAGCTCGGCCGCCAGTGGGGCTCGATGGGGTGCGTGAGATCCACGATCCGACCCATGGCTCTCCTCCCTCAACCGGCGCGCCGGATGCGGACCGTCTTGGGTCCGTCGAAGATGATCCGATCGCAGACCTTCGTGAAGGCCTCAAGGTTTCCCGTGATCCGGCCGATGTGGGCCACCGTGAGGTTGCCCGCAAAGTCCCGCCAGGCAGCCCGGCCGTAGGCGATACCGATCTTGTACAGGTTGTACCGCGGGTCGTCGTAGTAGATGATATCCCCGGCTTGCAGCACCGTCACCGGGTTCTCCACCTCTCCGATCTGCAGTTGGTAGTTCTTCTCGGTCCGCCACGCCGCTCCCGACCATCGGACCTGGATGGTTCGATCCTCGATCGGCAGCAGGTCCCACACCTTGCCGCAAGTCTTCGGGGCTTTGTCATCAAAGAGGACCGCCGGGGCCACAACGCCATCCACCTCCAGCTCGATAGGTCGCATCCTTTCCTCCCTGTCTGACCAGGTAAGCCTCCCAGGTGACTCCGAGTGCCCCCGGCCGGCCGGCTTCGGCCCTCGAGCCAAGCCTGGACCTCCCAGCCCTCCTCCCTCGTCACCGACCCCCGGGTGCCACCCCGCCGGATCTCCCCCCGGCTTGCGCCTAGCGGATCTTGAAGGGATCGGCGGTCGCCCCGCTCAACTCCACCCAGATGTTCTTGACCTGGGTGTACTCCTTTATGGCCTCCATCCCGTTCTCGCGGCCGTAGCCGCTCTGCTTGTAGCCTCCCCACGGGGCGGCGAAGGATGCCGCCCGGTAACTGTTGATCCAGATGATGCCGGCCTCCAGGTCGCGCGCCACCCGATGGGCCCGCCGGACGTCCAGAGTCCACACGCCGGCCGCAAGGCCGTAGCGGCTGTCGTTGGCCAGGCGAACGGCCTCTTCCTCCCCCTGGAACCGGAGTACGGCCAGGACCGGGCCGAAGATCTCCTCTTGAGCAAGGCGCATTTCGTTCCGGACGTCCACGAAGATCGTGGGCTCGAAGAACCAGCCGCGCGCCAAGGGGGGCGGGGCCTTCGGCCGGCCCCCCCCGCACACCAGCCGGGCGCCTTCCTGGATTCCGATCTCGACGTACCGTTGGATCTTCTCCAATTGCTCGGGCGTGGCGACGGGACCCATCTCGGTCTCCATCTGCGAGGGGTCCCCCAACTTGATCGTCTTGGCACGGGACACGAGTCGGTCCACGAATTGATCGTGGATGCTCTCATGAAGCAAGAGTCGTGAACCCGCGATACACGTCTGGCCGCTGGCCCCGAAGATGCCGGCGATCGCCCCGTTGACCGCTGCATCGAGGTCCGCGTCGTCAAAGACGATGTTCGGCGACTTGCCCCCGAGCTCGCAGGTCACCCGGGTGAGGTTAGCGGCGGCGTTTCGGGCCACGATCTTGCCGGTCTCGCACCCGCCCGTGAAAGCTAGCTTGCCGATGACCGGGTGGCGCACCAGCGCGTCGCCGGCCGTCTCGCCGAAGCCGGTGACCACGTTGACGACGCCCGGCGGGAACCCCGCCTGCTCGATGAGGCGGGCAACCTCCAGCAAGGAGGCCGAGGTGTATTCCGACGGCTTGATCACCACAGTGTTGCCGGCGGCCAGGGCGGGGGCCAGCTTCCAGGTCGCCAGTAACAAGGGCGAGTTCCACGGCACGATGGCTCCCACCACCCCGATCGGCTCCCGGACGGAGTAGTTGAGGAAATTGGGTTTTTCGGTGGGAATGACCTCACCCAGGATCTTGTCGGCCAGGCCTGCATAGTAGTAGTACCAGTTCGGGATGGCGTGGAGCTGGCCGGACATCTCGCGGATGAGCTTTCCGTTGTCCCGGGTCTCAATGAGGGCCAGTTCGTCGGCATGCTGATCGATCAGGTCGCCCAGCCGCCGCAGCAGCTTCCCCCGTTCGATCGGCGCCAGTCGGCGCCATGCCGGGCTCTGGAACGCCATGCGTGCGGCGCGCACGGCGCGATCCACATCCTCAGCCTGTCCATCCGGGATCTCCGCCCACGGCTCGCAGGTATAGGGGGAGACGGTGGGGAAGACCTTGCCGCCGGCAGCGTCCACCCACTGCCCATCGATCCACATCTGGTATCGCTTGAGTTGAGCCGTCATCGTCGATTCCTCCGGAGTCCGGCAGCCGCCGGAACTCCCTGGTCACCGGGCGTTCATCCACCCCCGCCCCTCCCCCCGGTGGGGCATCACACGGTGATGGCGGGGCGACAGAGTTCCTTCAGCCAGATGCGATCGAAGGTGAGTGTTTCCATGGAGAGAACTGTAGATGAATTCAATATACAGTGGACTCGTCTTGATCTCGACCATCAATTGGTCTTGCAGGTAGGTGAGGGTGATAAGCGTTTGCTCCTGCGCGTGGAATCGGAATCGGTGCTATCCCGTGTGGCCGTCTTATAGCCGTCTCGTGTCCCTGTTGTCAAGGCGTTGCCTTGTGGGAAAAAGCCCATGACCCGCCTGAGACCGAGGCTGCTTCTGGCCGGAGGATTGAATTCGGGAACGTTGCGGTCCTGACGGCTTTTCGCTCGCCTTCCACCGCTGTCCATCAATCTGCGTAGCACTGCCAGCTTATGTCGCGTGCGCGGGGCTCGCCGGACAGCGGACGCCGGTGCCGCCCAGGCCGCAGTAGCCCCCTGGGTTCTTGGCGAGGTACTGCTGGTGGTATTCCTCAGCGAAGTAGAACTCCGGCGCGTCGAGGAACCCGGATGTGATTAGCTCATGTCCGGCTTAGCTCAGGGCCTGTTGGTAGGAGTGGCCGGCCGGTGCCGTAGGCGACTTGCTGGCAGCAGGGGACGCCGACCGTCACGGCCTCGCCCTCCGGCCCCCTGGTCTTGCCTGTTGAGAAGACCCTGCGATTGCCGAGACCAAGGGACGACCCTCTGCACGCCTTGACACCGGGAACGAAAGGCGCCATCATGCGGGCGCCTCGGGTGGGGTAGCGTCTCCCGGGGGAGATTCAGAGCCTTCCAGGGGCCCCGTGGCCCCGAATCATATTCCAGCGTTTCCTGCCCATGTTTTCGCGTATGCGGCGAGATTGCTCCGGATTCCGTCTCCCGCGCCCTCGTCGTGCCGAATGCCAAGCGCGTGCAGGAGCGTATCCCCGACGCGGAATGCCTCGCGAAACGCTCCTGCGAGTGCATGGTGCATGCGGCCCGGCACTTCAAGAGCCATGAAGTGCGCCAGCTGCGAATTTGAGGCACCGTCCGACTTCATCTTCTGCCCCAGGTGCGGGAGCAAGCTTCCCGCGGTCTGTCCGACCTGCGGTTCTGTCTGTCCGTCCGACTTCGGCTTCTGCCCCAGGTGTGGCACACGGCTGGCCGCGGTGCCGGCGGGGCAGTCGGCCGGCACCGCGGAACGCGGGGTGGAAGAGGCGGATCGACGTCCGGTCACCGTCCTTTTCGCCGACCTCTCCGGATTCACGGCGCTGAGCGAGCGCCTCGATCCCGAAGAGGTCCGGGCGTTGCAGGACGAGCTCTTTCAGGACATGGCCTCCGTCATCGAGCGCTACGAAGGTTTCGTCGAGAAATTCGTCGGGGACGCCGTCATGGCCGTATTTGGCGCCCCGGTCGCACACGAGGACGACCCCGAGCGCGCCATCCGGGCCGCCATCGCCATGCACGAACGGATGGCAGCGCTCAATGGCCGGTGGGAGCATCGCGTCGGCCGACCCCTTGCCCTCCACATCGGCATCAATACCGGTCCCGTGGTGGCGGGCAACCTCGGCGCGGCCGGAGGAGCAGCCTACGCCATCACCGGGGATACGGTGAACATTGCATCCCGTCTCCATACCGCGGCTGAGCCCGGCCAGACCCTGGTCAGCCGCGGGACCTACAATCTCACCCAGCACGCCTTCGCCTTCGAGCCCCTGGGGGAGCTTGTGGTGAAGGGAAAGGCCGATCCGCTCCCGGTCTACCGGGCGCTCGGTCTCCTCGAAGCGCCCCGGCCCGCGCGAGGTCTCGAGGTTCACGGCCTGGTCGCGCCGCTCATCGGGCGAGAGGACGAGCTGAGCCAGATGCTGGCCTCCCTGGATCGAATGCGCCGCGGCCGGGCCCAAGTCGTCAGCCTGATCGGTGAGGCGGGGGTTGGCAAGTCGCGGCTCCTCGTCGAGTTTCTCCTGAAGCTCGAGGCCAGCAGGCAGCTCAGATCGACGGTGGTGCGACGCGCAGCGTGTTCCTCCCTTGGCGAACACACGTACGGCATTGTCGCGGCCTTTTTCCGGGAAGCGTACGGCGTCGCGCCGGATGATTCCCTGGACGTGGCCCAGCGCAAGCTCAGGTCCGGGCTGAAAGTGCTCGGGGCCGGGGAGGACGAGGTGTCGTGCGTCGCGCCGATCCTCGGCTACGTGCTCGGTCTCGGATCCGGCGACCCGGCACACCACCTCGAACCCGAACAGTTGAAGCGGCAGATCTTCCTGGCGCTGCGGACACTGTGCGAGCGGCGCTTGCAGCAAGGACCCCTGATGCTCGTCGTGGAGGATCTGCACTGGGCGGACGCCGCCTCCGTCGAGCTGCTGCACTTTCTCGTGGACCGGCTGGCCGACCGCCCGTTGCTGCTCCTCCTGACCTACCGCCCTGCCTTCGACGCCAGCGCGCTGGTCACCAGCCGGGCGACCCACACCGCCATCCGGCTGGCCCCCCTGCCCGTCGCCGACAGCGATGCGCTCCTCGATGCCTTTTTCGGCCCGTCCGCAAACCGGCTGTCGAGGGAGCTCCGCCATCTCATCATCCGACGCGCCGGCGGCAACCCCTTCTATCTGGAAGAGATCGTGCGCAGCCTGGTCGCCTCGGGCGCGCTGGCGCGGGAGAATGACGGCTGGGTGTGTACGGCGGATGCAGGCTCCGTGAACGTCCCGCCGACCATTCAGGGACTGCTGCTGTCCCGGCTGGATCGGCTGCCACTCGGGGCGCGGCGCCTCATCCAAGAGGCGGCGGTGCTCGCGCCCGTTTTCGACCTCCAGGTGATCCGCAGGGTCTGCAGCCAACAGGATGCATTGGAAGCCAATCTGGACCTCCTCCTGGATGCGGAGCTGGTCGCCGAGGTCCGGCCGGCCACCGACACGCGCGGGTCGGGGACGGCAAGCGAGGGACAGTATCGGTTCGCCCATGCCTTGGTTCAGGAGGTCGTGTACCAGAACCTCCTGATCCGGCGGCGCACGGAGTTGCACGGGCGCGTTGGCCAGGTCCTGGAGGAACTCTGCGGGCGCGGCGAGCGACCCGAGCGGCTGGAGGACCTGGTGGCACTCGGGCACCACTTCAGCCTCAGCGTCGAGAAGCCCAAGGGGGCGCGGTATCTCGTGGCCGCCGGCGACTGGGCATCTGCCATCTATGCGAACGACGATGCCCTTCGTCACTATGAGCGCGCCCTGCAAGTGCTCGGGGAGTGCGGGGGCTGCGACGGAGACCGGGTGGCGGTCCGGGAGCGCCTGGGGGATCTGCTGGGGCCTATCGGCCAGCGCAAGGCGGCGCTGGAGCACTACGAGGCGGTGCGTCGCGCCGCCGAGGCGGTCTCCGACCGGGCGGTACAGGCTCGCATCTGCCGGAAGATGGGGGGGCTCCACTGGGACGGCGGGGATCGCGAGCGCGCCCAGGCCTGCTTCCAGGCCGGCCTGGCCCTTCTGGAGGGGGACACCGGACACCTCGAGTTGGCCCACCTCTACCAGGAGATGGGGCGGCTGGCCTTCCGCAGCGGCGACAACCAGCACGCGGTCGAGTGGGCCGCGCGGGCGCTGGGACAGGTGGATCGGCTGGTCATCGGAACCGCGGGGCCTGGGGCCGCGACCTCCCCGGAGAGGCGGGAGGCTGCCGTGGCTGTCGCCCATGCCTACAACACGCTGGGCGTGGCCCTGGCGCGGCTGGGCAGGCTCAAAGAGGCCGTCGCCCACATCGAGCGCAGCCTGGCCATGGCGGAGGAGCATGGGCTGCTGCAAGCCGCCTGTCGCGGCTGCACAAACCTGGGGGTCCTCTACAGCACCCTGGATCCATCTCGGGCGATCGCGACGTGCCTGCGAGGCCTGGAGATGGCGAAGCGGATCGGCGATCTGGGCTTTCAGTCCCGGCTGTACGCGAACCTGGCGGTTGCCTACTGCGCCCTGACGGACCGGTGCGAGGAAAAGGGGATCGGGGCCGCGCGAGCGGCCATCGACCTCGACCGGCAGCTCGGTCAGTTCGACCATCTGGCCATCCCGCTGATCGTGCTGGGCCAGATATACCAGTGTCACGGCGGCAATCCGGAACTGGCGCTCCAGTGCTACACCGAGGCGCTCGGCCTCGCCGAGGAGGCCGGGGAACCCCAGCTTCTTTTCCCCTGTTATGATGGCCTGGCCACCCTTTATCTGGAGGTGGGAGACGAAGCTCAGGCCGAGCAGTACATGCGCAAGGCCCAGGAGGTCTGCGAACGGGCCGGGGTGGAACCGGACTCGCTCCTGGTCCTGCCGTTCTTCTGCTAGTCCCAGGAGTCCTACGAAACCCAGTCCGGGAAGGAGATTGGGAGATGACTACTGTCGAATCGCGGGCGCCGGTGCAGCCGGGGGAGCCGGCGCCGGACTTCACGTTGCCAGCGGCGAACCGGGAAGGATCCGTGTCACTGACCGACTTCCGCGGCCGGACCCCGCTGATGCTGGCCCTGTACCGCGGACTCTACTGACCCTTCTGCCGGCGGCACGTTGTGCAGCTAGGGAAGACGGCGGAGAAGCTTCAGCAGGTGGGTGTCGAGACACTGGCAATCGTCGGCTCAAAGCCGGAGCGCGCCCGCTTTTACTTCCGGTTCCGTCCTGTCCGCCACCCGGTGGGCGCTGATCCCGACCTGATCACGCACGGCGCCTACGGCGTGCCTCGGAGCGCGGTGACGCCCGAGATCATGCAGGCGATCAACGGGGTGTATCGCAATCTCGCGCGGGAGCTGAAACTCGAGGTGCCGGACGACCAGGCTCGCGACGCCGTCGGCCGGCTGGATGGCTTCGAGGTGACCGAGAGCGAGAACGCAGAATTCCAGCGGCACCAGATCCAATTCACCGGACAGTTCCTGGTGGACCGGGACGGCATTGTGCGATGGTCCAATATCGAATGCGCCCGGGAAGGCCCGGCAGGCATTGACAAGTTCCCGACCGACGACGAGCTGCTGGCCGCGGCTCGGGCCCTTGCACGCTGAGGGGTCAGAGGCACGGCCGGAGGAAGCAGGCATGGCCGATGCGGGAAGGAGGGAGGATTCGAGTCATGGTGAACGTCGAATTGCGACCATCGGTGCAACCGGGCGAGCCGGCGCCGGACTTCACGCTCCCGGCGGTGGACCGAGAGGGGACGGTCTCACTGGCCGACTACCGCGGAAGGAGTCCGTTGCTCCTGGCCATGTTTCGCGGGCTGTGGTGCCCATTCTGCCGTCGGGCCATCGCGCAGATGGGCGTCACTCGGCAGAAGCTCCAGGTGCTCGACGTAGAGACGCTGGGGGTCGTTGCCACCACGCCGGAAAATGCCCGCCTCTATTTCAAGTATCGTCCCACGCGTGTTCCGCTGGCGGCCGATCCGGAATTGATCACGCACCGGTCTTTTGGTCTGCCCAAGCCCGCGGTGACACCAGAGCTCATGCAGGCGCTTCAATCGGTGCGCGGTAATCCGACCGGTGAACTGCCAGAGCCGCTGCCGCTCGCGGAGGTTAGCAAAGCGCTTGATCGGCTGCACGGCTTCGAGCCTACCGAGACGGACCGGCAGGATGCGGACCGCCAATTCCCCCAGCTCAAGGGACAGGTCCTGGTGGATCGGGACGGCATCGTCCGCTGGGTAAACATCGAGTGCGCCAAGGAAGGCCTCGCCGGGTTGGGCAAATTCCCAAGTGACGAGGATCTCGTGGCGGCGGCGCGGGCGCTCGCAACCTGAGGAAGCCCCTGGCGGCCGCGTGCGGAATTCCCTGGGATGTGGATTCCGGGGCCGGGACGTTGCGGGTTTAGTGGCTTTGCAGGGGACCCGTTCGGGCTGAGCTTGTCGAAGCCGCTCGGCCGAGCTCGCGACGAAGCCCGGATTCCGCACCCTTCGACAGGCTCAGGGTGAACGGCATTGTAAAGGGATTTGGGATTCACCACACTAGGTCACCGGCATGAAGCTCGCCGGACAGCGGACGCCGGTGCCGCCCAGGCCGCAGTAGCCTCCCGGATTCTTGGCCAGATACTGCTGGTGGTACTCCTCGGCGTAGTAGAACTCCGGCGCGTCGAGGATCTCGGTCGTGATGGGCCCGTGCCCGGCCGCGGTGAGCACCGGCTGGTAGGCCTGGCGCGAGGCCTCGGCGGCCGTACGCTGGGCGGGGCTGTCGCAGTAGATCGCCGAACGGTACTGAGTGCCGACATCGTTGCCCTGCCGCATCCCCTGCGTCGGATCATGCTGCTCCCAGAAGACCCGCAGGAGTGACTCGTAGGGGACCGCCGCGGGGTCGAAGACCACCCGGATGACCTCCGCGTGTCCCGTGCGCCCGCTGCAGAC
>JACQVO010000265.1 GCA_016209725.1 Candidatus Methylomirabilota bacterium
GGAATCTCTACCTGCGGACCAAGCAGGATCCGGGACGGGCGCGGGAGGTGCTGGAGCAGGCGGTCCGGCAGGGCCCGGCCTCGGCCGAGGTCTGGAATGCGCTGGGCGCCGCGTACGCCCTGCAGGGCGAGTACCAGCGGGCGAAGGAGGCGTGGGAGCAGACCCTGCGCTTGGACCCCGCGCATGCGGGCGCCCGTCGCAACCGGGACCAGGTGGAGGAGGTCCTGGCCCGTCCCGGTGCGGTGGCCCCCGGCCTTCGATTTCCTGATTGACGCCCCGCGCCGGATTGCGTTAAGGTGGCTGTGGCTTTCACGGGTGGGGAAAGGTTCGTGCGACCGGTTAAGTCTTTCATCGGGGGTCCACCGATGGGGAAGGTGATGGAACGGATCACGCTCACCAATGTCTTCGATCCTTCGAAGACCGAGGAGGTCAATGCTGTCATAGACACGGGTGCCACCATGCTCGTGCTCCCCAAGGATCTGGTGGAGCGGCTGGGACTTCGAAAGGTACGCGATGCCCGGGTGAGGTACGCGAATCAGGAAGTCGAAGTGAAATCAATTTACGGTGTCGTTGCCCTGGATATCCAGGGACGCGTCGGCAATTTCGACGTGCTGGCGGAGGTCGCAGGGTCCCAACCGCTGGTTGGCCAGATTGTCCTGGAGGAGCTTGATTTGGTGATTCACCCCGCGACAAGGCAGCTCACCCCAAATCCCGATTCGCCTGAGATGCCCATGGTGGAGATCCTTTGATCGGATTCCGTGGTCAACGTTCGGGCGCAGGCTGGGTACCGTAGCTGTGACCTTCGGGAATAGCAGGGGAAGAATAATAATGATGATGCAAAGAATGCGGTTGGGGCGCCGGCTGGCAGGTGCAGTCGCGCTGCTTCTTTTCGTGTGGACCGTCCCTGCGGCGGCCCAGGAGGCGGCTTACGGAACGGCTGCCGCGGAGATCGCCGAGCGGATCGCGGCCGCCTTTCCCAAGGTCACCGGTCGGCTCATCGGGCTGGAGCGGGAGCAGGTGCTCCTCGATCTGGGGGCCAAGGATCAGGTGATCCCGGGTCTGGAGCTCCAGGTCTACCGTGAGGGGCAGGAATTCAAGCACCCGTACACCGGCCAGGTTCTGGGAAAACTGGACCGGGATGTCGGCCGCGTGCGGATCCTCGAGGTCCATCCGAATTTCTCGCGGGCCGAGATCATCCAGCAGGCGGAAGGCACCCTGGTTCAGCAGGGGGATCACGTCCGGGTAACGTCGGCGCGGGTCATCCTGGCCCTGCCGAACGTGGACGTCAGCGATGTGGCCGGCGCCAATACCCGGTCGGTGACGCGGGACCTCCTCAACGCCCTGGTCAAGACCGGCCGGTTCGAGGTCATGAACGATCAGCGGATCCGGGCGGCGCTCTTGGAGGAAAAGGTCGGGAATCCGGACCAACTGACGGATCCGGCCGTCCTCAAGGCACTGTACAAGCGGCTGCGGGTCTCGGCGGTGCTGCTTTCGAAGCTCGGCCTGATGGAGAAAGCCGTCCAGTGGGACGTGCAAGTGGTTTCCACGGTGCGCGGCGACTCCATCACCTTGGCCAGCGCGGAGGTCAAGGGTATCACCCCGAAGTTCGCCTCGGCCACCGGCCGCGGAAGGGGGTCGTTTGCCGGCGGGCGGGAGGCCCCGCGAATTGACCAGGTGGCGCTGCGCTCGCAGGAGGTCCCCTTCAAGGGCCAGGCCATGGCCGTGGGGGAGTTGACCGGGGACGGGACCATCAAGCTGGCCCTGTCCGACGGGCAAGGGGTGTACATCTACGATCTGGACAAGACGGGGATCAAACAGCTCTGGAGTTATGCCGGGGTGACCACGGACAATATCATCGCCCTGGACGCGGCCGATATCAACAAGAACGGAGTGGCCGAAATTTTCGTGACGAACTACACGGCCCACGGCCTGCGCTCCTACGTGCTGGAATACCAGAATGGCAAGTTCGTGAAAGTCTCGGATGAAGTGCCCTTGCACTTCCGCGTCCTGGCGGGCCCGGATAATACCCCCCAGCTCTATGGCCAGGCGGCGGGCAATGATGCCCCCTTCGATGGCCCCGTCCGCCAGTACACCTGGCAGGGGAATCGCTACATGCCCGGCGTGGTGGTTCCGCTGCCGAAGGCGTACACCCGGATCTACGGCTTTGCCCTGGCCGACCTGGACGGCGACGGCGCCCCCGAGATCCTCGTCCTCGACCAGTTGGACCACCTCCGGGTGTACGATCGGGCGGGCGGGGAGTTCTACCGCACCAGCGATCGGTACGGCGGATCGGAGCTTACGGTCGAATTCGATCCGAGCCGCGCCGGCGAGAACCCGCGCTCCGGGATCCAGCCGACTCGTCTTGTCCTCCAGGGACGGATGTACTTCCAGGACATCCTCGGGGAGGGAAAGAAACAGCTTGTCCTCCCGCGGAATGTTCCGTCTACCGGGTACATCTTCCAGACCCGCCTCTATGATAAAGGGAAGATCTTCGGCCTGAGCTGGGACGGAGTCGGCTTGCAGGTCACCTGGGAGACCCGGGAGCTGGCAGGATACATTGCCGACTTCGCTCTGGTGGATTCGGACGGCAGCGACGGGCGGAAGTTGGTTCTCCTGGTGGTTCCGACCAATCTGATCGGCATGGGCAAGTCCCGGAGCAACGTGGTGCTCCTGGACCTCCGGCCTTCGGGATAGTGTGGTGACTCTCAAATCCCTTTACTATTCCGTTCACCCTGAGAGCTTGTCGAAGGGGCCGGAATCCGGGCTTCGACAAGCTCAGCCCGAACGGGCTTCATGTAAGGCCATTTCTGACTCAGTACACTAGAGCCCTCCGGGCAAATGGAATTTCGAACGTCGAATGCCGAATCTTGAATTTCGAAGTTCCTCGGGATGAGCAATCCGAAATCCGCAATCCGAATTCCGAAATGACAAGGGTTGTGGCCCTGCCGCAGTAGTCTGTGTGTCGTGGGCGCCACATTCTGCGAGGGCCCCCAGAGGGCGAGGTCTCCGTAACCCTCGAAATTCCGGTGGATTTGTCCTGCGCTCCGGCGTGGCATGGGTACTGCACTAACTTGGTACGCTCCGGCGAAAAAATAGTTGACAAGGCTGTCCGCTACTTGATAAGGTCCCCCGCGTTAATCGGGCCTTGTAAATCGTTGGGTTGAAGGCAAGGTCGCCGCAGGCGACCCGCGAGTAACTCCGAATCACGGGTCCTGGCCGGTCAGGAATCAGCAGCCAGTAGTCAGCCTGGAGGTGAGGGCTGAAGGCGGGCGGCTGAGCGTTGACGGCCAGACGCATACCCGAAGAAAAAGGGGGGATGTGGAGCCACAGAAGCGCTGCTTTCTCTTGGGGATTACCAGAAGGTCCACACGGATCGAAAAGCATCGAGCTTGAAACGGAGGGTAACCTGATGAGAAAGTTTTTGTGGGTGGTGGCTGTGGGGGCGCTGGTCTTCGCCATGGCCGCGCCAGCCATGGCGTTGGATTTCAAGTTCGGCTCGGAGTATCGGGTTCGATTCACGACGGGCGTGAATAACGGTTTCGTTGACGCGCCAGGCACGAACGCCCGCAGCATTCACCTTCGCGTCCGCCCGCGGTTCGATGTCAGCGACGACAATGGAAATATCCAGGCCACCTTGCGGCTGGAGATCGGTGACGTGGAGTTCGGGAACGGCGGCGGCGCCAGCGGGGAGACGAACGGTGTCTCCCTCTCGGGTGGAAGTGCCCGCGTAGGCCCCGGCGCCGGCGGCTCTTTCGGCAACGACGGCGTGAACGTCGAGACCAAGTGGGCGTACATTGACTGGATGATGCCGTTCGGCATCCCGCTCCGCGTACGGGCCGGCGCCCAGCCCTGGTTCCTGCCCAAGGGCCTCCTCGTGGACGACGACGCCTATGGCATCCGGGCCTATGGGAAGGTCAATCCGGTCAGCTACGAGGCGTTCTGGTACCGCTTGAGCGGCGGTCCGAACCGGACTGCGGTCCCAGCGGCGGGCACCGCCGGCGTGGTAACCACTTCCAATCTGCTCGACAACAACTACGACATCTACGGCGGGAAGCTTGACGTGGCCATCATGCCGTGGCTGAACCCCGGTGTGTACTACTTCTACGCCGACAACCGCGTCAACTGCACCGGAGAGCCGGGTGCGGGCACGCCAGCCTGCGCAGACCGGGTGCGAGAGGGCCACTACGTGGGTGTCACCGTGACCGGCAAGGTCGGGATCGTGTCGTATGATGTTGACTGGGCGTACGGCACTGCCGATGGTGGACCGACCGGCGCCTTGGGTGGCGCGGCGACTCCAATCAAGGTCAAGGGCTGGGCAGCCGACGCCGCGGTGCACTTCCCGCTCGGGCCCGTCACGATCAACATAGCCGGCTCCTACGGAACCGGTGACAAGCGGGACGGCGGTGACAGCGAGGCCTTCCCGAGCCTGGCGGCGTCCTGGAACGGTCCGGGCGGCGGCTTCGAGATGATCGGAAGCGGCGGCCCGTTTGACCAGATCGAGTTCACGCAGGACAGCCCGGTGAACCTCTGGACGATCGGTGGCTGGGTGACCTACAACCCGGTGAAGGCGCTGACCCTCAAGGCCGGCGCTGCCTATGCCGGCTTCTCGAGGACGAACGGGAACTGCGCCAATGCGGGCGGTGGCCTGTCCGGAAGCTGCTTCGGCCCCAGCTACACGAGGCTGTCGAACGCTGCGCCCCCAGCCGGGAATGGCACGGCCGAGGACAGCTTGGGCACCGAGGTGCACCTCCGGGCGGATTACGAGATCTGGACCGGATTCAAGCTGCAGGGCCAGGCCGGCTGGCTTATCCCGTCCTCCGGGGACACCGCAGCCGAGTACGTCTTCCAGATGTACTACAACTTCTAGCTGTAGATCCTGTCGTTCTGAAAAAGCCCCAGGGGAGCGATCCCCTGGGGCTTTTTTGTGCCCAACCATTCAACGGCTTGGAGATGAAACGCCGCCGGACACCCTCGTTTGACGCTCGCAACCGGGTATGGTATAGATCTTTCCATGGAACCTGCCGAAGTCACCCACCTGTTACGGACGGAGCTGCCCAAGGTCCTCCGCGAGCACCCCGAGGTGCGCCATGAGGTCTTGGGCATCATGCTGGAAACCTTCCCGTCCCGGCAAGAGTTTGCACAAATGCTGGACGAGCTCCGGGCCTTCCGGGAGGACACAAATCGGAGGTCCGAGGAGCTCCGGCAGGACATGAACCGCCGCTTCGAGGCCGTGGACCAGCGCTTCGGGACCATCATTGCTGAATTTAGATCTCAGCGACTGCATCTTTCGCGGCTGGCGGGCAGGCTGGGTCATGGCCTGGGGATTCGGTCAATCGTGCGGGCCCGGATCGAACCAGACGAGTCAATTGTCTCCCTTCTCGAGTGACCTCGCTTAGGTGACTACCCGCCTTCCGATGCGATCGAAGCTGCACTCTCTTGACACCCTGGCCACGAGCCTTCATACTGAAGTTAATCAACGTTCCTCAACGACGAAAGGAGGTCGCCTGTGGCGCGAGAGGCGGCTCAGCGAAAGTCACCCCCTGTGGTCCACCGTCTCCCAATCTCGCAGGCCCGCATCAACCTTGGCGCCGTGGTCAACCGAGCGCATCTTACCAAGGAGTATTTTATCCTCGAAAAGGACGGCATCCCCGTTGCCGGGCTCATGGACATTGACGAGTTCGAGGACTACCTGGAGCTACAGGACCCCAAGATCCGCGAGCATATCCGCAAGAGCAATCAGGAGTACCTCGCGGGCAAGAGCCGACCCCTGGAGCAGTTCCGGGCCGAGCGCCCAAGACATAAGCAAGGGAAGACCCAGCGGCGTCGCAGCGCATGACGCCGCTGTTTTCAGTCCGGGCTACCCCGCACTACGACCGCCTGGCCAGGCGGCTCACCAGGCAACACCGCGACTTCGACGTCCTCGAGGGTCGCACACGTGAGATTCTCGAGACCGACCCCACCAGCTACAGCCGCCAATATCACATCAAGAAGCTCGTGGGTGTGCCACCCGGCGAAGGCGAGTGGCGTCTTTGCCTTGGCCAGTTTCGTTTTCGCTACGACATCTACGGCAACGAGGTCGTGCTTCAGTACTGCGGCCTCCGCCGCGAAGACACCTATCGCTAGGTTGCATAGATATCTGCTCCACAAATCTCGCGCGTGCAATTCGATGGGAGAATGGGCTTAACTCCTCGACTTGCCTGATGTACGCATGAGTCGGTTACAGCTCCTTCATGGCCCTTCATACGTAAGCTGTGCTCGCAGGGGGGCGGGAAACTTAAGTACTGCATTTCGTAATTACGGTCACGTAAGTCCGCCCGTTCGCCCTGAGCGTGTCGAAGGGCGAACCCTTGGTTCAAGTCGTGCTGCACACGCCGTTCATGGTTCGACACGGCTCACCACGAACGGCAAAGGCCCCCCGGAGAATACGCAACTGAATTTGCGAAGAGCAGCACTTAGCGAAGGGGACCGCGGAGAGCGTTGAGCATCTCCCCCTGGTAGAATGGGGCTGGCGAGATGAAACGGGTGTCGTGGGTCGCGTTCACGCTGATCATGGTCCTGGGCGGGGTCCCGTCACTCTCCCTGGCCCAGGTCGGCTTGGCGGCCACCGGATCTTCCCAGACCGAGCGATCCCCGGTGGTGCTGCTGGGCTTTGTCCAGGAGAGGGAAACCAGGATCGGGATCCTGGGATGGGAGGGGCTGGTTTTCCTCGTGCGAGAGGGAGACACCATCCTCGGGATGTATCGCGTCGAGCAGCTTGGTGACGACCATGCGATCCTCCGCGACGGGGCAACGGAGATCCGGGCCTCCTTCCGACCCGGGCCCGTCCAGCCGGCACGTCTCCCACCTGGTCCACGGGATGGCGTGGCCGATCGCAGTCTCCCCCTCTCGCCTCGAGTGCTGCAGGGCTTGGTGCCCTCGGGACCGGGTGGGTCCGCTGAGGCTTCCACCACAGGGACTCCCGTGGGGATGGAGCGCCCGCCAGTCTCTCCCCCGGGCATCACGGACATCGGCGAGGCCGGGCCACAAGCAGACGAGGAAAATCCGTTCGCCAAGTCCCTGCAGGGCAGGGGACAGGGACCGTCGGCTCCGGCTTCACCCCAGGACAACCCGTTCCTGCGCGCCCTTCGGGAGAGATCGTCCACGCCGGCGTCTCCTCAGGAGAGCCCGTTCTAACGGGCGCTCCAGCAGATTCCCCCCGGGACACCATCCAGATGACAATTCCCTCCCAAGTACAATACTGTTCATATAAGGCTCGACAATGACGCCAGCACCCGAGCAAATCCCCCCGTCCCCCCCTTTGCCAAAGGGGGGCGAGGGGGGATTTCCGCAGGCTCGCGGCCTAAGTGAACAGTATTGAGGTTAGGTCCTGACCTGTCAGGGTGAAAGGTTGACGCCATGCACGAGAGCCCTCCCAAAACGCTGACCCTCCGGGCGGCCGAGGCC